>CALRVO020000447.1:0-3969 GCA_943371595.1 Sphingomonas paucimobilis | reverse complement strand
ACACTCGAACCCCTCTCGGACGGGGTCGATGTGAACCGTGACGCGCACGTCGTCGAGAGCCGGGTCGTGGCGGGTGAACAGCCGCAGCTCACCGACGGGGTTGGGCAGACCGAGCTCAGCGAGCGCCTCGCTGTAGAGCTCTGCGACCGACCGGCAGCCGCGGATCGCGACGTCAGCGACCGCGTCCTCGTCGGTGGGCCGGTCGGCGCGACCCTGGGCGGGCCACGGGTGCACGAGGGAGAGCGTGGGCACCACGGCATTGTGCCTGCGGCCGACACTGCGATGCTGCAGGCGAACCCGAGGGCCTCGGACCAGAGGGGGACCGCTCAGGCATCGCCGGATGCTGGGACGACAGTCCCACCATGTGGGACCGTGGGAGACTCGGGTGCGGCCCCGAGGGGTCGACGGCTACGGTGGGGTCATGCTTCAGGACCTTCTCGTACGCATGCGACGCGCCAGCTGACCCGATCAGCCGACGCGTCACCCCTCGTTGCCCGCAGTGGCCGAGGGGTTTTTTGTTGCCCACGAACCCAGCACCTGCACCACGGACACCACGGAAGAGAGATGCACGGATGAGCGCAGAGATCACCGGCGCGCAGAGCCTGATCAAGTCGCTGGAGGCCGCCGGGACCGAGACGATCTTCGGCATCCCCGGAGGCGCGATCCTCCCGGCGTACGACCCGCTGATGGACTCCTCGATCCGCCACATCCTGGTGCGCCACGAGCAGGGAGCCGGCCACGCCGCGCAGGGGTACGCCGCGGCGACCGGCCGGGTCGGGGTCTGCATGGCGACGTCGGGTCCGGGGGCGACCAACCTGGTCACGCCGATCGCCGACGCCCACATGGACTCCGTGCCGATGGTCGCCGTCACCGGGCAGGTCGGGGCGTCGATGATCGGCACCGACGCCTTCCAGGAGGCCGACATCCGCGGCATCACGATGCCGATCACCAAGCACAACTTCCTGGTCACCGACCCGCGCGACATCCCGCGCACGGTCGCCGAGGCGTTCCACATCGCCTCCACCGGTCGGCCCGGCCCGGTGCTCGTCGACGTCGCCAAGTCGGCGCTGCAGGCGAGGACCACCTTCGACTGGCCCGCCGAGATCCACCTGCCCGGCTACCGCCCGGTGACCCGTCCGCACGCCAAGCAGATCCGCGAGGCCACCCGGCTGATGCTCGAGGCCCGCAAGCCGGTCCTCTACGTCGGTGGCGGCACGATCCGGGCCAACGCCTCGCGCGAGCTCCTCGCGCTCGCCGAGCTCACCGGCATTCCGGTCGTCACGACCCTGATGGCGCTCGGGGCGTTCCCCGACAGCCACCCGCAGCACCTCGGCATGCCCGGCATGCACGGCACGGTCGCCGCGGTGGCTGCGCTGCAGAAGAGCGACCTGATCATCAGCCTCGGTGCCCGCTTCGACGACCGCGTCACCGGCAACCTCGACTCCTTCGCCCCGCACGCCAAGGTCATCCACGCCGACATCGACCCCGCCGAGATCGGCAAGAACCGCCACGCCGACGTCCCGATCGTGGGCGACGTCCGCGAGGTCCTGCTCGACCTCTTCGCGGCCCTCAATGCCGAGGCCGACGCCGGTCACACCGGCGACTACGAGGGGTGGGTGGCCTACCTCTCCGGCATGCGCGCGACCTACCCGCTCGGCTACGACAAGCCCGCCGAGGGCCTGTCCCCGCAGTACGTCATCGAGCGGCTCGGCGCGATCGCCGGTCCCGACACGATCTACACCTCCGGCGTGGGCCAGCACCAGATGTGGGCGGCGCACTTCGTGAAGTACGAGAAGCCCCGCACCTGGCTCAACTCCGGCGGTCTGGGCACCATGGGCTACTCCGTGCCCGCGGCCATGGGCGCGAAGGTCGGCATGCCCGACACCACCGTGTGGGCCATCGACGGCGACGGGTGCTTCCAGATGACCAACCAGGAGCTCGCGACCTGCGCGATCAACGACATCCCGATCAAGGTCGCGATCATCAACAACGAGTCGCTCGGCATGGTGCGGCAGTGGCAGACGCTCTTCTACAACGAGCGCTACTCCAACACCGACCTGCACTCCAAGCGCATCCCCGACTTCGTCAAGCTCGCCGACGCCTACGGCTGCGTCGGCCTGGCCTGCGAGTCGCCCGACGACGTCGACGCCACCATCGACAAGGCCATGCAGATCAACGACGTGCCCGTCGTGGTCGACTTCCGCGTGCACCGCGACGCGATGGTGTGGCCGATGGTCGCCGCCGGCACGAGCAACGACGAGATCAAGTACGCCCGCGACCTCGCCCCCGAGTGGGACCGCGTCGAGGACGACTGGGGCACCACCGACGCCGCGAACGGAGCCTGACCATGACCACCCACACCCTCTCCGTCCTGGTCGAGAACAAGCCCGGCGTCCTGGCGCGCATCGCCGGACTCTTCAGCCGGCGCGGCTTCAACATCGACTCCCTCGCCGTCGGCCCGACCGAGCACGCCGAGGTGTCGCGGATGACGATCGTCGTCAACGTCGACTCCTCGCCCCTGGAGCAGGTCACCAAGCAGCTCAACAAGCTGGTCGAGGTGATCAAGATCGTCGAGCTCGACCCCACCGCCTCGGTCAACCGCGAGCTCGTGCTCGTCAAGGTCGCCGCGTCGGTCGAGACCCGCGGGTCGGTGCTCGAGATCGTCCAGCTCTTCCGGGCCAAGGTCATCGACATCGCGCCCGACGCGATCACCATGCAGATCACCGGCAACTCCGGCAAGATCGCCGACTTCCTCACGATGCTCGAGCCCTTCGGCGTCCGTGAGCTCGTCCAGTCCGGCCAGGTCGCCATCGGCCGTGGCTCCCGCTCCATCTCCGAGCGCACCCTGCGCCCGGTCGTCGTCCCGGTCCCCCCGGCGACGGCCTGACCCGCACCACCCCCGCACCGCCAACCAGAAGGAGTAGCCCTCGTGGCTGAGATTTTCTACGACGCCGATGCCGACCTGTCCCTGATCCAGGGCAAGAACGTCGCGGTCATCGGCTACGGCTCGCAGGGCCACGCCCACGCGCTCAACTTGCGCGACTCCGGCGTCGACGTCCGCGTCGGCCTGGCCGAGGGCTCCAAGAGCAAGGCCAAGGCCGAGGAGGCGGGCCTGAAGGTGCTGCCCGTCGCCGAGGCCGTCGAGGAGGCCGACGTCGTCGTGATCCTCACCCCCGACCAGGTGCAGCGCCACGTCTACGCCGAGTCGATCGAGCCCCACCTCGCCGAGGGCGACACCCTGGTCTTCGGCCACGGCTTCAACATCCGCTTCGGCTACATCAAGGCACCCGAGGGCGTCGACGTCATCCTCGTCGCGCCCAAGGCCCCCGGCCACACCGTGCGCCGCGAGTACGAGGCCGGGCGCGGCATCCCCGACATCATCGCCGTCGAGCAGGACGCCAGCGGCACCGCCTGGGACCTCGCCAAGTCCTACGCCAAGGCCATCGGCGGCACCCGCGCCGGCGTCATCAAGACCACCTTCACCGAGGAGACCGAGACCGACCTCTTCGGCGAGCAGGCCGTGCTCTGCGGCGGCGTCTCCCACCTGGTGCAGGCCGGGTTCGAGACCCTCACCGAGGCCGGCTACCAGCCCGAGATCGCCTACTTCGAGGTCCTCCACGAGCTCAAGCTCATCGTCGACCTGATGTGGGAGGGCGGCATCGCCAAGCAGCGCTGGAGCATCTCCGACACCGCCGAGTACGGCGACTACGTCTCCGGCCCGCGCATCATCGACGCCTCCGTCAAGGCGCGGATGGGCGAGGTGCTCTCCGAGATCCAGGACGGCACCTTCGCCAAGCGCTTCATCGCCGACCAGGACAACGGCGCCAAGGAGTTCAACGAGCTGCGCGAGAAGGAGGCCGGCCACTCCATCGAGGCCACCGGCAAGGCCCTGCGCTCCCACTTCTCGTGGCAGCAGGCCGACTCCGACTACACCGAGGGTTCCGCCGCGCGCTGATCACTCACCCGTAC
>CALRVO020000446.1:0-3976 GCA_943371595.1 Sphingomonas paucimobilis | reverse complement strand
CGATCGTGCCCCGCGCTGTCAGGTCGGGTGGGTCTCGCGGGCAGGTCGGGCGCGGTGCGGTGGGCGTCTCGGGGCAGGATGGACCCATGAGCATCGGCCCCGGTGACAGCCTCCCTCCCGGCGGTCGCGACAGCCGGCCGCGGGCCGGTGCGGTGGGCCAGGGCCTCGGCACCGGCGCCAAGGCCGGGGCCCGCGGGGTCAAGGCGACCGCCCGGGTGACCGGGCGCGCCGGGCGCTACGCCGTCGCGCAGGCAAAGCGGGCCGCGGGCGCCCAGGGGGCCGAGCAGTCCGGGCTCAACCGTCTCATCTACTTGCACGCCGCCAACGCGGCCGGCGACGCGGCGGTCACGATCTCGTTGGCCACGACGGTGTTCTTCGCCGGGGCGACCAGCGAGGCCCGGGGCCAGGTCGCGCTGTTCCTCGCGCTGACGATGGTGCCGTTCGCGATCGTGGCGCCCCTGATCGGCCCGTTCCTCGACCGCTTCAGCCACGGTCGGCGGTGGGCGATCGGCGCGACCTTCGCGCTGCGGGCCTTCTTGTGCTGGGTGCTGGCCACCGCTGTCGCCGACGACTCGGCGCTGCTCTACCCGGCGGCGCTCGGCGTCCTGGTGTCGTCGAAGGCCTACGGCGTGACCCGCGCGGCCGCCGTGCCGCGACTGCTGCCGAGCGACCTGACGCTGGTCAAGGCCAACGGCCGGGTCTCGCTCGCGGGTCTGGTCGGGGCCGGCATCTCTGCGCCGCTGGCGGGGGCGGCGGCCTACTTCGGCGCCGAGTGGTCCTTGCGCTACGCGTTCGTGGTGTTCGTCGCCGGCACGATCGCGGCGATCCTGCTCCCGGCCGACGTCGACTCGACCGAGGGCGAGCAGCAGGTCTCGATGCGCGCCGACCGCGACGGCCAGCGGCGCGGCACCCACATCCCCGCGCAGGTGGCCTACGCCCTGCGCGCCAACTGCGGGCCGCGGTGGCTCTCGGGCTTCCTCACGATGTACATGGCGTTCCTGCTGCGCGACAAGCCGCTGGAGGGCTGGGAGGACCGGCAGACCCTGCTGCTCGGCATCGTCATCGGCGGGGCCGCCGTCGGCAACGCCCTCGGCATCTTCCTGGCCTCGGTGCTCAAGCGGATCAACCCGGCCGTCACCGTGACCGTCGCGCTGCTCGCCGACATCGCGATCGTCCTGGCCGGCACGCTCTTCTACGGCCTGGCGGCCCTGGCCGGGCTGGGTCTGGTCGCCGGCCTCGCCCAGGCCCTGGCCAAGGTGTCGCTCGACTCGACCATCCAGAGCGGCGTACCCGCCCACGTGCAGGCCAGCGCCTTCGCCCGCAGCGACACGACCCTGCAGCTGGCGTGGGTCATCGGAGGCTTCGTCGGCATCGCGCTCCCCCAGGTCCCCCGGCTGGGCCTGGGCGTCGCCGTGGTCGTCCTGGCCCTGTGGACCCTCTTCGTCCTGTCCAACCGCCCCGGCAAGCCCACCCGCCTGGCTCCCCCCGCCCCAGCCCCAACCCCAGCCCGGCCCGACCTCGCCAAGGACTGAGCGGGCCGTTCGCCGCCCAAGCCGGCGGCAGCAGGACCAAACCGGACAAAGCAGCGGTCGCGCTGAGACAGGTCCGGTGACCACCCAGAGGCGCCCCGACCCCACGAGAAGACGACCACAGGGCGCACGAAGCGGTCGGGGCGGCCGCCGTGCCGGTCCGCGCCCCGCGAGGCCAGGCCGGCGGCAGCGCTACCAGGCAACGCGGGTCGGCGGCACGAGCCGATCCGAGCCGCGACCAGACGACGGAGCGGTCGACCGGCCGCCGTGCCGGTCAGCCCCGCGTGGCCAGGCTGGCGCCAGCAGGACCGACCGGACAAAGCACCGGAGGTGCTGAGACAGGTCCGGTGACCACCCGGAGGCGCCCCGACCCCACGAGAAGACGACCACAGGGCGCACGGAGCGGTCGGGGCGGCCGCCGTGCCGGCCCGTGCCCGCGAGGCCGGGCCGGTGGCAGCGTTACCAGGCAACGCGGGCCGGCGGCACGAGCCGACCCGAGCCGCGACCAATCAGAGAGAGAGCTCGTCGGCGAGGGCGTGCAGCAGCTTGGCGACCGGGGCCGCCGCCTTGGGGTCGGGGTGCCGACCGTGCCGGTAGGCCTCGCCGATGCCGTCGAGCACCCGGATCAGGTCCTCGACGATCGGCGCCATCTCGTCGGGGCGCTTGCGCCGGGCCTGCGACTGGTTGCGGCTGACCGAGGCCGGGGCGTCGAGCACCTTGACCTGCAGCGCCTGGTCGCCCTTGCGGCCCTGGGCGATGCCGAACTCGACACGGGTGCCGGGCTTGAGCACTCCGGAGCCTGCCGGGAGCGCGTCGGCGTGCACGTAGACGTCGGGCCCGTCGTCCTGGGACAGGAAGCCGAAGCCCTTGTCGACGTCGAACCACTTCACCTTGCCGTTCGGCACTGCCTTCGCCCTCCACCCGTCAACGCCTGCCGTCCGGCGGGCGACGGTCACCTTATGCCACGTGTGCGTCGAGCCACGACGGGAAATCGTGCAGCGAGTCGAGGACGACGTGGGTGCCGGCGTCGAGGAGCTCCTCGCGGGTGCACCCGCCGGTGAGCACCGAGACGCTCAGGACGTCGGCGGCCAGGGCGCCCTCGACGTCGTGCACGTGGTCGCCGACGTAGATCGAGGCGCCCTCGCGGCGCAGCACGTCGGCCTTGCCGACGCCCCACACCCAGCCCTCGAGGAGGTCGACCTCGAGGCCCAGGTGGTCGAGGTGCAGTCGGGCGTTGGGGGCGTACTTGCCGGTCACGACGACGACCCGACCCGCGTGACGTCGTACGGCGGCCAGCGCGGCGGCCGCGCCGGGCAGCAGCGGCACGGACGCGACGGCGTGCTCGGGGTAGAGGGCGCGGAAGCGGTCACCGGCCGCGGCGACGGCGTCGGCCGGCAGGTGCGGGGCGAGCATGGTCTCGAGCGGCGGGCCCAGTCCCGAGGTCATCTCGTCGACGGGGAACGCGACCCCGAGCTCGTCGCCGAGGACCCGGAGGACGGCACCGAAACCGGGCACGGTGTCGATGAGGGTCATGTCGAGGTCGAACCCGACGACGAGTGATGGACGCACCCGACCACCCTAGGGTGGGCACCGCTTCACCCCTTCGCATGCGACGGATGGGGCTGGTGCGCCACACTAGAGGGCTCGGGACCAGGGAAGGCGGCACGACGGCGTGGGCAGACAACCAGGACGACAGCGGGCCCGGCGGACGTTGCTGTGCGCCGCCGTCGCCTCGGCGACCGCCCTGACGCTGGGCCTCGGGCTCCTCCCCGCCGGCGATCGCGCCGCCGCCAGCCCCGGCTCGCTGCTGCCCGCGCGCGACGGCGACGCTCCCCTCTACCTCGTGACCCTGCGCGGGGGCGGCACCTCGGCGGTGCCGGGTCCGCTCTCCGCGGTGCCGGCGGCGCTGCAGATGGTGCGCGACCAGGACGACGTGCTGGCGTCGGTGGGCGCCCCGCCGCCGGTCTACCGGTGGACCACCGCGCTCAACGGGGTCGCGGTCCGGCTCGACGCCGACCAGGCGGCCGCCCTGGCGGCGTCGGTCGACGTCCTCAGCGTCGAGCGCGACTCTGTGCGGCCGCTCGCTGCGGCCGGCACGACGCGCCCCGCCGAGGTGACCGACCGCGTGCTGCCCGGGCCACGCCACGGGGGCGCGGGGGTCGTGGTGGGTGTGGTCGACACGGGCCTGGCCCCCGACAGCCCCGTCTTCGCCCAGCGCACCGCGCTCGCGGCTCCGTCCGGCTTCGTCGGGGGCTGCGAGACCGGCAGGGACTGGGACGCCGCCGACTGCACCGGCAAGGTCGTCTCGGCCCGGTCCTACGTCGAGGGTTTCGGGGCCGAGGCGCTGCGCGCCGCCACGACGGTCTCGCCGCGCGACCTCGACGGCCACGGCACCCGTACGGCGTCGCTGGCCGCCGGCAACGCCGGGGTCGAGGTCGAGGTCGACG
>CALRVO020000445.1:0-3978 GCA_943371595.1 Sphingomonas paucimobilis | reverse complement strand
GACGCCGGCCGACCCGGTGGTCGCGTCCTTCATCGGCCACGCCTCGCTCGTCGACGGGGTCGTCGCGGCCGGCTCGCCGGGCTCGGCGAGCAGCCCGCTCGGCGCCGTCGCGCTGCGCGGCGAGCACGCCCCGGGACCGGTGCGCATCGCCGTACGCTCCGAGCAGGTGCAGCTGACCGGTGACGACGACCCGGCCGGCGGGGCCCGGGTGCACGTGCTCGACGTCAGCTTCTTCGGCCACGACGCGACCGTGCGCGTGCGCCTCGACGAGACCGGCGAGCTGCTCACCGCCCGCACCCCCAGTGGCACGATCCCCGAGGTGGGGTCGCTCGCCCGGGCCACCGTGGTCGGGGAGGCGGTCGCCTTCACCCCCGACGAGCTCGACGCGCGGTGAGCGTGACCACCCGCGCGCCGGAGCGCCACGCCCTGCCCCTGCTGGGGGGAGCCCCCGACGCGGTCGCCCTCGTCACGCCCGAGGGCCCCACGACGTACGCCGAGCTGGCGGCCGAGGTGCGCGCCACCGTCGAGACCCTCGGCCCTGATCGCCGGCTGGTGCTGCTCGAGGCGGCCCACGACCTGCGCACGGTCGTCACCTACCTCGCCTGCCTGGCCGGCGGGCACCCCGTGCTGCTGGTCCAGGAGGCTGACGACGAGCGCGCCGGCGACATCCGGGAGCGCTACGCCCCCGACGTCGTCGCGACCCGCTCGGGCACCGCTCTCGTCGTCGACCCGCGTCCTCGCGAGGGGCTGCACCCCGACCTGGCCCAGCTGATGTCGACGTCCGGCTCGACCGGCTCGCCCAAGCTGGTGCGCCTCAGCCACGACAACGTCGTCGCCAACGCCCTCACGATCGCCGACTACCTCCGCATCGGCCCGCACGACCGGGCGATCACCTCCCTGCCGCTGCACTACTGCTACGGGCTGTCGGTGCTCACCAGCCACCTCGTGGCGGGTGCCGGTGTGGTCCTCACCGACCTCTCGGTGGCCGACGAGTGCTTCTGGGACCTGGTGGTCGAGCACGGGGTGACGAGCTTCGCCGGGGTGCCCTACACCTTCGACCTGCTCGAGGCGAGCGGCTTCGCCGCGCGCGACCTGCCGAGCCTGCGCTACGTCACCCAGGCCGGCGGACGCCTGGCTCCGGAGCGGGTCACCCGCTTCGCCCAGCTCGGGCAGCGCCGCGGCTGGGACCTCGTGGTGATGTACGGCCAGACCGAGGCGACGGCCCGGATGGCCTACCTCCCGCCCGACCTGGCCGCGACCCGCCCGACCGCCATCGGCGTGCCCGTGCCCGGCGGGGCGTTCCGCCTCGACCCGGTCGACGGCCTCGACGCCGGCGACGGGGTCGGGCAGCTCGTCTACACCGGCCCCAACGTGATGATGGGGTACGCCGAGTCGCCCGACGACCTGGCCCGTGGCGCCGAGCTGACCCAGCTGCCCACCGGTGACCTCGGGCGTCAGGCCCCCGACGGGCTGTGGGAGGTCGTCGGACGGCTCGACCGGCACGCCAAGGTGTTCGGGCTGCGCCTCGACCTCGACCGCCTCGAGCAGCAGCTCGACGTGCCCGCCACTCTCGTCGCGCGCGACGACGTCCTGCACGCCTTCGTCACCCGTCCCCGGGTGGCCGCACGGGTCCGGTCCCGGCTCGCCGACGCCACGGGGCTGCCGCCGGGCGCGGTCCGTGTGCACCGGCTCGACCGCATCCCCGTCACGAGCTCCGGCAAGGTCGACCACGGTGCCCTGGCCCGGCACGCCGCGCTGCTCGACGACCGCCCCGGCCCGGCCGGTGGAGACGGTGACGGCACGACCGCGGCGCCGGTCACGCCCGCCTCGCTGCGTGACCTGTTCGCCGCCCACCTCGGGCGTCCCGACGCCACGACCGACGACACGTTCGTCACCCTCGGTGGCGACTCCCTGTCCTTCGTGGAGCTGTCGGCCCGGCTGGGCGCCGTGCTGGGTCACCTGCCCCCGCACTGGCAGGCCACGCCGATCCGTGAGCTCGCGGCCACCGCCCGACGGCGGCGTCGCTTCACGACGTCCGTCGAGGTGCCGGTCCTGGTGCGGGCGGTCGCCGTCCTGCTGATCCTGGTGACGCACGCCGATCTCTACCTGGTGCCCGGAGGGGCCCACGTCCTGCTGGCCGTCGTGGGGTTCAACCTGGCCCGGTTCCCCCTGGCCACGCCCGGCCGGCGCGCGCGTGCGGTCCGGCTGCTCACCTCGACGGCGGCCGTCGCCGTGCCCGCGGCGCTCTACATCGCCGGGTGCGTGGTGCTCACCGACGACTACCGACCGGCCACGGCCCTCTTCCTCAACGGTCTGCTGGGAGAGCCGCTGTGGACCCGCGACTGGCAGCTGTGGTTCCTCGAGGTGGTCGTGTGGGTGCCGCTCGGCCTCGCGCTGGTGCTCTGCGTGCCCTCCCTCGACCGGCTGCAGCGCGCCCGGCCCTTCGCCGCGCCGATGGCCCTGGCCCTCGGGGCGCTCGCGCTCCGCTACGGCTGGACCGGCGTGACCGCGGGTCCCACCGAGCGCTACTCGGTGCTCCTGGTGCTGTGGTGCGTGTTCGCCGGGTGGGCCGCCGCCGAGGCGCGCACCCCGGTGCAGCGCCTGGCGGTCGTGGCCCTCGCAGTCGTCGCCAGCCACGGCTTCTTCGGCGAGCCCCAGCGCGAGGTGGTCGTCGCGGTCGGCATCGCGCTCCTGCTGTGGGCCCGGCCGCTGCGCCTGCCGACCCCGGTCGCGGCCGCGGCCCGCGTGGTGGCGTCGGCCTCGCTGTGGATCTACCTCACGCAGTGGCAGGTCTACCCCGACCTCGAGGACGCCGGACACCCCTACCTCGCGGTCCTGGCGTCGCTGGCCGTCGGCATCGCCGCGGCGTGGGTGCACCGCCAGGTCGGGGCCCGGGTCGGTCCTCGGTTGATCGCCGCCCTGGGCCTGCGTCGCCCCTGAGCCCGGATCCACGCCGGTGCACGCACGAGGACGCCCCCGCCGGGATCCGGCGGGGGCGTCACGTTCGGTGGGCAGGGGCGGGGTCGAACCGCCGACCTATCACTTTTCAGGCGATCGCTCGTACCAACTGAGCTACCTGCCCCGAACGACGAGAACCTTACCGGAGCGGTCCGCGACGGATCGAATCGGTCACGTCCTCACCGCTCCTCACAGCGTCGTCACAGCGCGTCGCGCTCGCCGACGTGGCGGGTGACGGCGTCGAGCACCTGCTGGGCCAGGAACGGGTCGTCGGGCCCGAGGTCGGGGTGGAACACCCAGCCCACCCCGCCGAAGGAGTCGACGAGGTCGCCCCCGGGCTCGGTCGGGACCCGCAGGCAGAGGTCGTGGACCAGGTCGAGCACGGGGATGCCGAGGCTCTCGGGCCGGCGCCCCGACAGCACGACGCTGACGCCGCAGTCGGCGCCGTGCGCGACCAGCTGGTGCACCGCCGCGACCGAGGAGTCGTCGAGGGCGCCGGGGAAGTCGGGGAGCAGGAGCAGGCGACCCGGGCGGTGCTGCGACGGCAGGTCGTCCAGGGCACCCGAACGACGGGCCAGCGAGACCATGCCGAGGTGCTCGACGTGCTCGCGCAGCACCCGTGCCGCCTCGCCGGGGTCGGTGGCGGGTGGCTCCGAGGTCGGCAGGTGCCCCAGCATCGCGCGGTCGCCGACGTCGACGACGCTCAGCCGCGGGGCCCGGGGGAGAGCCACCATCAGGCGCGTGGTCAGGGCCGCCATCATCCGGGAGGCGGGCACCTCGCCACCGTCGTCGGTCTCGATCCACAGCGCCGGTGCGAGCGGGAGCATCCGCACCATCGGCAGCCGGAAGTCGGGCGCGGAGGCCAAGGCGAGCTCGCCGAGCCGGAAGGCCCACGCGGGGGCCGCGCCCGACGGCCGCGCCTGCCAGCCGGGGGCCGACCACGGAGCCAGGGCGGCCGGCAGCACCTGCGCCAGGGCGGCGAGCTCGGCGGTGAGCTGGGCGAGGTCGGCGCGGTGCCGG
>CALRVO020000444.1:0-3991 GCA_943371595.1 Sphingomonas paucimobilis | reverse complement strand
CCAGCGTGAGTCGGCCGGAGGGGGTGAGCAGGGACAGGGTGCGGGTGGTCATCGGGGCTCCTGGGGTGTCGGGATGGAGCCCCCGGGAGTCACCGACCGCAGAGACGCAGAACGGCCGCCCGGGGGCGGCCGTCTCTGGTGGGTGTGTCAGAAGGGTGGTCCGCCGGTCAGGCGGGCCACCACTGCGTCGAGCGCGTCATCTGCACGCAGCGGATCATGTCACGGCAGTCGCGCCGCGACCACCTCGTCGAGCACGCCGAGGGGCAGCGAGCCCTGGTCGAGCACGGCGGAGTGGAACCGCTTGATGTCGAACGCCGACCCCTGGCGGGCCTCGGCGGCCGCGCGGATGCGCTCGATCTCGACGCGACCGACCATGTAGCCGGTGGCCTGGCCGGGGTTGGTGATGTAGCGGTCGATCTCGGGGCGCACCATCGAGTCGGCCAGCGGCGAGTTGTCGACCATGTAGCGCACGGCCTGCTCGCGGCTCCACCCCAGTGCGTGCAGGCCGGTGTCGACGACCAGCCGGCAGGCGCGCATCGAGTCGGCGGCGTACATGCCCATGCGGTCGACGGCCGAGCTGTAGAGGCCCATCTCGTCGGCGAGCCGCTCGGTGTAGAGCCCCCACCCCTCGGCGTAGGCGTTGTTGTGCAGGTGCTTGCGGAACTCGGGTACGCCGCGCAGCTCGGCGGCGATCGTCAGCTGCAGGTGGTGGCCGGGGATGCCCTCGTGGAAGGCCATCGACTCGAGCTCGAAGGTGCCCCACGAGGCCGGGTCGCCGGTGTTGATGAAGAACGTGCCGCCGCGCGAGCCGTCAGCCGCGGGCGGGAAGTAGTAGGCCTTGGCGCCCGAGGACGTCGCGTTGACCGCGCAGGGCGCCTGTGGCAGCACCTCGAACCACGCGGGCATGGCGTCCCACGCCCGGGCCATGGCGACCTCGGAGGCCTCGACGAGCTGCTCGCTGCGCTCGAAGTGGAGCGCCGGGTCGGTGCGCATCGCCTCGAAGATCTGGGCCAGGTCGTCGGTGCCGACGACCTCGGGGCCGAGCGCGCGGTACTCGTCGGCGAGCCCGGCGACCGTCGCGAGGCCGAGGTCGTGGATCTCCTGGGCGGTCATCGTGGTCGTCGTGGAGTAGCGCAGCAGGGCCGCGTAGGACCGCTCGCCGTCGTCGAGCCAGCACAGGCCAGGCTTGTCGTCGGGGCGGGCCTCCTCGCGCGTCGCGACCAGGGCGTCGCGGTAGTCGGCCATGGCGGGGCGCAGGGCGGTCTCGACGGCCTGCTCGCAGCGGGCGCGCCACGTCGCCTCGTCGATGCCGGCAGGAGGGGTCGGCAGCGCCGCCAGGACGGCGTCGTCGGCCAGCGGGGCCGCGAGCTGCTGCTCGAGCTGGGTCACCGCGCCCTCGACGGCGAAGGCCGGGGAGACCCGACCGGCCGCCAGCCCCTCGCGCAGTCGCTCACCCTGCTCGCGCAGCCAGCGGGCCGCGCCGTGCAGCTTGTCGACCAGCGCCTCGGCCACCTCGGCGTCGGGCAGGCTCAGCATCGGGGTGATGATCGGCAGCTCGACCTGCGGGCCGAAGATCGGGTCGGCGTGCAGCTCGGCCAGGCGGGTCTGGAGCCGGTCGGCGGTGGCCGTGGCCGTGCTCTCGAGCACCAGCCGGGTGATCTTCTCCTGCTCGCTCAGCCCGCCCGGGTCGATGGCCCACGCGTCGGCGGCGAAGGTGCGCATCGCCTCGATCCGGCGGTCCTCGGCCTCGCGAGAGGCGTCCTCGAAGAAGGCGGCGTAGCGGTAGACGCCCAGCAGGTGCGCCTCGGTCGGGTTGGACTCGAGGTGGTGGTCCCAGAAGGCCCCGGCGAGGTGGGCGAGGTCGGTGCTGGCGGCCTGCGACGGGTCGGGATCAGTCATGGCGACGACCTTAGGGCGCACCACCGACAGCGGTCCCCACCCCCGCAGGCACGCGCCGCGACGTGAGGCTGGGGTCAGGGCAGGGTCAGGGCGGGTAGTCGCCGTAGCCGCCCGGCAGCGGGGAGAAGACCACCAGCCACCAGATCCACCCGACCTGGCCCACGATGCCCGCCACCACCCAGAAGGTCGTGCGCAGCTGCCACCAGCGGGGCTCGGGGCGGTGGGCCCCGACCAGGAGCACCGCCAGCGGGAAGAGCGGGACCAGGTAGCGGAAGATGCTGGTGTGGCCGTCGACGACGGCCAACAGGTAGAGCGAGTAGGCCGCCGACCAGACCCGCAGGCGCAGGTCGAGCCCGCCCCCGATCCGCGGGACCAGCATCAGCAGCGACAGCGTGAGGGCCACGACGATGGCGAGCGCCGGCAGCACGAACAGGCTGTCGTGGGTCTCCCAGGCGGCGGTGATCGTGCGCTTCCAGGGCTCGAGGAACGCGATCTGGGCCTCGCCGCGCCAGGCGGTCATGGTCTCCGGATAGGCGTCACGCCGGCCCGTGCCGACGGCCGCGACGGCGGTCCAGAGGATGCCGGACAGCCCGGTCAGGCCGAGGGCGCCGAGCATCCCCACCCGCTCCGGGGTCGACAGGGGGCGCTCGGCGCGCACGCGCCACCGCATCCACAGGGCCACCAGCACGACCACCACCAGCGGCAGCGCGATCGGGCGGGTCAGGCCCAGCACGATCGCGCAGGCCCCCGCCAGCCACCACTGCTCTCGCACCAGCAGCAGCAGGAACGTGACCAGCAGCAGCATGCTGAACGACTCGGTGTAGGCCATCTGGAGCACCGGGGTCACCGGGCACGCCGCCCAGACCGCCACCGCCGCCAGGGCGAAGGTCTCCGTACGCCGGGGGGCGGCCTGGGAGGCCGGCAGCGTCTCGACCAGCAGCCGGGCCATCACCACCGCCGCCCCCAGGCCGGCCGCCAGGGCCAGCAGCGGGGCGACGGTGGCGAAGTCGGAGCCGAGGAGCGCGGCCACCAGCCGCACGGCGTACGGGTAGACGGGGTAGAACGCCCACGGGTTCTGCTGCACCCGCCCGTCCGGACCGACGGGCAGCTCGTCGGGGTAGCCGTCGTCGAAGATCCGCTCGTACCAGACGGCGTCCCAGTTGAGCGCGAGGTCGATGTCGCCCTCGGCCGGACCCTGGACGCCGGGGTAGAAGTCGGCCTGGTCGGCGGCCTGCGCCATCAGCAACCAGGTCACCGCCCGCAGTGCCGAGAAGACCAGGGCCGCCTTGACCCACAGCGGCAGTGCGGCCACCGACGTCGGCAGCCCACGGGCGAGGTGCCGCGGCGGGCGGTCGGTCACGGACACCGGGTCAGTGTCGCAAAAAGCGCCCGACGGACCGTCTTCGCGTCGCTGCGTAGCACGCAGAGGACCGCTGTCCGGGGGAGGCTCGCCGACGGCCCACAAGTTTCACGCGGCAAATCCTTCCCCATGCGTCACATCAGGCCCTATTGTCCTCAACGTCGCGCCCGTGTCATCACCGGTGGGGAAGCCGGTGGCGGACGCAAGAAAGCTGGTGCCCCATGTCGAGCACTTCCGGAGGCTTGTCCGACCCGAAGTTCCTCACCATCGCCGAGGTCGCGTCCCTGATGCGCGTCTCCAAGATGACCGTCTACCGACTCGTGCACGGCGGTGAGCTGCCGGCCGTCCGCGTGGGCCGCTCCTTCCGCGTCGCGGAGGAAGACGTCGACGAGTACCTGCGCAAGTCCTTCTACGACGCGGGCTGACTGACTGGTCGCCTCCGTCCGGTCTGCTTCTCGCTGGCCGCCCGCCGCCTGGCAGTTGCTGCCGCCGGTCTGGGTGGCGGCCGCCGAGAAGCCGGACCGGACTACGGCTCCGTGCGCCCTGTGGTCGGCCTGGTGCTGTGGTCGGGGCGCCGTCCTGCTGGTCGGCTCCCTTCTCGACCCCACCACACGGTGGTCGAGAAGGTCGCCCACCTCACCTCACTCCACGGTGGTCGAGGAGGTCGCCCGACCGCAGCCGTCGAGCCGGCCCCACCACACGGTGGTCGAGGAGGTCGCCCGCGACCGTCTC
>CALRVO020000443.1:0-4006 GCA_943371595.1 Sphingomonas paucimobilis | reverse complement strand
GTTCCTGCTGGTGCTGCCCGTGTCGGTCGCCATCGCGCTGGTCGGGCTGCGCAAGCTCACCGACGTCGGCGAGACCGGACGCACCGACCTCGACTGGGTCAGCGTCGCGCTGTCGGCCCTCGGGTTCGGTCCCCTGGTCTACGGGCTCTCCGAGCTCGGCGGCGAGGACGGCGCCACCGCGACCGCCTGGCTCGCGCTCGCCGTCGGGGTCGCGGCGATCGCCACGTTCGTGCTGCGCCAGCTGTCCCTGCAGCGCACCGGCACCCCGCTGCTCGACCTGCGCACGCTGCGCCACCGCACCTTCACCGTCGGCCTGCTGCTGATGTCGGTCGCGTTCATGGCGATGCTCGGCTCGATGATCCTGCTCCCGTTCTACCTGCAGGACGTGCACGGCCTCGACGAGCTCCAGTCGGGCCTGATGGTGATGCCCGGGGGACTCGCCATGGGGCTGCTGGGTCCGCAGGTCGGCAAGGTCTACGACCGGGTCGGCGGGCGACCGCTGCTGATCCCGGGCGCGGTCGGCATCCTCGTGGCGCTGACGCTGCTCACCCAGGTCTCGGCCGAGCAGCCGGTGTGGCTGGTGCTCCCCGTCCACGTGCTGCTGATGGTCTCGCTGGCGCTGGTCTTCACGCCGGTCTTCACCCTGAGCCTCGGCTCGCTGCCGCCCCACCTCTACTCCCACGGCAGCTCCACCCTCGGCACGCTCCAGCAGGTCGCAGCGGCCGCCGGTACGGCGATCGTGGTCGCGGTCCTCACCCTGCGGTCCACCTCGCTGGCCGAGGCGGGCGCAGGCGAGGTCCAGGCCCTCGTGGGCGGCATGCGGTGGGGGTTCGCGGTCGGTGCGGTGCTCGGTGTCGTGGTGCTCGTGCTCGCGCTGCTGATGCCGGGCCGGGTGGCCGCCCAGGAGGGCGCCCCGGCGCCGTCGGCGCACTGAGGCGGACCGCCGTCCGAGTTCGCTGACGGTGGGACCGGCGCGACCCCTACGCTCGGCCGCATGACGCTCCCTGCACCCGCTCCCGACCGCACCGCCGTCGTCACCGGCGCCTCCTCGGGCATCGGCGCCGAGATCGCCCGTCACCTGGCCCGTCGTGGTCACGGCGTCACGCTCGTCGCGCGGTCGGTGGCCAAGCTCGAGGCGCTGGCCGAGGAGCTGCGGACGCACGGGGTCCGCGTCGAGGTGATCGCGGCCGACCTGACCGACCGCGGCGCCCGCGCCGGTCTGCTCGGGGCGATCGAGGGGCGCGGGTTGACCGTCGAGGTCCTGGTCAACAACGCCGGTCTGTCCACGCTCGGTCCGGTCGCGGGGTCCGACCCCCTCGCCGAGATGGCGATGGTCGAGCTCGACGTCGTGGCCGTGGTCGACCTGTGCTCGCGGTTCCTGCCCGGCATGGTCGCGCGCGGTCGCGGCGCGGTGCTGAACGTCGCCTCGACCGCGGCCTTCCAGCCGCTCCCCGGCCAGGCCGGGTACGGCGCCTCGAAGGTCTTCGTCCTGTCCTACACCCAGAGCCTGGCCGGCGAGCTCAAGGGCACCGGCGTGACGGCGACGACGCTGTGCCCGGGGCCGGTCGAGACCGGGTTCGGCGAGGCCGCGGGCTTCTCCGATGAGGACGCCAAGGCCGCACTCCCGTCGGTGATGTGGGTCAGCGCGGCCGAGGTCGCCCGAGTGGCGGTGGAGGGGCTCGACAAGGGGCGCCTCGTCGTCATCCCCGGCGCCGCCAACCGGATCGCGGCCGCGGTCTCGCAGGTGACCCCGCGCTCGCTCCTGCTGCCGGTGCTCACCAAGAACCACCCCGGCCTGCGGTAGCCGGTCCGGCTGGGGCGACCGGGGTCGTCGGTGGCCGCACGTTGTCGGTGGTTCGTGGTTAGGTAGGCGGAGCGTCCTGATCTCGGGAGGATCCATGCGCCGTCGTCTCACCGTCCTGTCCGTCCTCGCCCTCGCCCTCGCGCCCGCACTGGCCCTGAGCAGCCCCGGCACCTCCGCGGTCGCGCTCGCGCCGGCCGAGCGTGCCGTGACGGGGTCACCCCCGTCGGCCGCCTCGCCGGCCGACCGGGTCGCGCCACCGAAGAAGACCGCGACCGTCGTCGGTCGCGGTGGTGCCGTCACCTCGGTCGACGCCGACGCATCGCGCATCGGCCTCGGGGTGCTGCGCCGCGGCGGCAACGCCGTCGACGCGGCCGTCGCGACCGCTGCCGCGCTCGGGGTCACCGAGCCCTTCAGCGCCGGGGTCGGCGGCGGGGGCTACTTCGTCCACTACGACGCCCGCACCGGTCGCGTCCGCACCATCGACGGCCGCGAGACGGCGCCGCGGGCGATCCCGCGCGACGCCTTCCTCGACCCCGCGACGGGCGAGCCCTACACGTTCACCCCCGACCTCGTCACCAGCGGCGTCTCGGTCGGCACCCCCGGCACGCCCGCCACCTGGCGCACCGCGCTGCGCCGCTGGGGCAGCCGCTCGTTGGCGCAGGTGCTCGCACCCAGCGCCCGCCTGGCCGATCGCGGCTTCGTCGTCGACGACACCTTCCGCTCCCAGACCAAGGACAACCGCGAGCGGTTCGCGGCCTTCACCAGCACCAAGCGCCTCTTCCTGCGCGGCGGCGCGCTCCCGCGCGTCGGCACCCGCTTCCGCAACCCCGCACTGGCCCGCACCTACCGCGCGCTGGGCCGCAACCCCCAGCTGTTCACCACCGGCGCCCTGCCTCGCGAGATCTCCCGGGCCGTGCGCCGCCCACCGGTCGCGCCCGGCACCACGCTGCCGGTGCCCCGCGGCTACCTGCGCCCCTCCGACTTCCGTCGCTACCGGGCCGTCGTCCAGGCGCCCACCCGCACCCGCTACCGCGGCTACGAGGTCGTCGGCATGCGCCCGTCGTCCAGCGGCGGCACGACCCTCGGCGAGGCCCTCAACATCCTCGAGGGCCACGACCTGCGCTCGATGTCCGAGGGCGACTTCCTGCACCACTACCTCGAGGCCAGCGCGCTCGCCTTCGCCGACCGCGGTGCCTACGTCGGCGACGCCCGCTTCACCGAC
Source organism: Sphingomonas paucimobilis (assembly GCA_943371595.1). GTDB lineage: Bacteria > Actinomycetota > Actinomycetes > Propionibacteriales > Nocardioidaceae > Nocardioides. The sequence continues at coordinate 980 of CALRVO020000443.1, read as the reverse complement.
GTGCCGGTCACGGCCCTGCTCGACCAGCGCTTCGCCGACGAGCGGGCCTGCTCCCTCGACCCCGACACGGCCGCGACCAAGCCGGTGCCGGCCGGTGACGTGTCCGACTACGACGGCCGCTGCGACGACGCCGCGACCCGGCCGACCTCGCTGGAGGACCACGAGAACGTCTCGACCACCCACCTGACCACCGCCGACCGGTGGGGCAACGTCGTGTCCTACACGCTGACCATCGAGCAGACGGGCGGCTCCGGCATCGTGGTGCCCGGGCGCGGCTTCCTGCTCAACAACGAGCTGACCGACTTCAGCCTGGTCTTCGACGCAGACGACCCCAACCGACTGCAGCCCGGCAAGCGCCCGCGCAGCTCGATGTCGCCGACGATCGTCCTGCGCGACGGCAAGCCGTTCATCGCGATCGGCTCACCCGGCGGGTCGACGATCATCACCACGGTCCTGCAGGTGCTGCTCGACCGGCTCGACCGCGGCATGACGCTGCCCTCGTCGGTGGCTGCACCCCGCGCCTCGCAGCGCAACACCGCCACGGTGAGCTCCGAGCCCGCGTTCCTCGAGCGCTACCAGGCCCTCCTCGAGGGCTACGGCCACGAGCTGGTGCCCTCGGGCGACGCGTTCACCAGCGCGGCCGAGATCGGGGCCGTGACCGGGATAGAACTATCCCCGGGCGGGCGGCTCACGGTGGTCGCCGAGCCGGTGCGCCGCGGCGGCGGGTCGGCCCGGGTGCTGCGCCCGGCCCCGCGCGACCCGTGACCGACGTGAGCGGTGTCGCGTCGCGGCGCGCCGCCGGGCGTCGTACCGTGGGCGGGTGACGAGTGCCGCCGACCAGTCCACCTGGTCCGAGATCACCGACGTCGACGCCCTGGTCGCCCTGGTGGGGGAGCCCCAGCAGCGCGCCCGCGACAAGGGGCGCGCCGCGCTGCTCGAGGTCGACCGTCAGTGGCTGGCCGCCTCGCCGTTCTGCGTGA
>CALRVO020000442.1:0-4035 GCA_943371595.1 Sphingomonas paucimobilis | reverse complement strand
ACCCGCCCTGCCCTCGGGGCCACCCGACCTCGCCTCGATCGACGACTTCGACCTCGAGGGCCTCGACGACATGCTCCTCACCTTCGGCCGGGGCCTCAGCATCGTGGCCCGGGCCTCCGACGCCTGGGGCGCCGAGATCGAGGACGACGGCAAGATCGTGTGGTTCACCCCCGCCGCCGGCTTCTCCGACGAGAGCGGCCCGGCCGGCATCATCACCGGCACCCCCGGCCTCGGCGACCAGACCGGCGAGCAGCCGGCCGACCCGGCACGGTTCCGGCTGCTGGGCGTCCCGGTCCGCGACTACGTCTTCTTCCACAACCACTTCCGCGAGCTGCGCCGCGAGGTCCGGTTGCTGGCGATGGCCAACGAGGCCGACTACCCGCTGGCCCGCGACCTCGCCGACGTGTTCACCCGGCTCGGACGTCCGCTCACGCTCGGCAGCGTGCGCGACGAGATCGACCGCGCCCAGGCGGCCGGCCAGGAGCGCGTCGACCTCGACGTGCTCATGGGCCGCACCGAGGCCCGCGGCATCACCCGCTTCATCGAGCTGCTCGCGCTGACCGACGCGTTCGCCCGCGAGGAGAAGATGCTGGCCCTGGCCCGCACCCCGCGCCAGGTCGCCTTCCAGACCTGGCTGCTCGGTGAGCTGGTGCACCAGGCCGAGGGCGACGACCCGGTGCCGTGGCACGAGCCGACGGCCGCCGACGACGCCAGCACGCGGCACTCCAGCGTCTCGTGAGGCCCAGCGCCGGGCTCTGCTTGTGCGTCGCGGCCGGCGGAGCGATCGGCGCCGTGCTGCGCTGGACGGCGGGTGAGGTGGTCCCCGACGGCTCCGGCTTCCCCTGGACCACCTTCGCGATCAACGTGTCCGGTGCGCTCCTGCTCGCCCTGGCCCAAGGGATTCCCGCGGTCCGGAGGTCCCCCGCGTGGGGCGCGACCGTCGGTCCCGGGCTGCTCGGCGGCTACACGACGTTGTCGGCCTACAGCGAGCAGGCCCGGACGTTGCTCTCCGAGGGGCGCACCCCGCTCGCAGCGGCCTACGTCGTCGGCACCCTGCTCGCCTGCCTGGCCGCCGTCGCCCTCGCCGACGCCCTGTCGGCGCGGCTGGCGCCGTCCGAGGACCCCGCCCGATGACCGTGCTGTGGGTCGCCCTGGGCGCCGCGGTCGGCGCCCCGCTTCGGTACGTCGTGGCGACGTGGCTCGACGACGAGCTGCCGTGGGGCACCCTGGCCGTCAACGTCGTCGGCTCGTTCGTGCTCGGGCTGCTGGTGGCCCTCTCCGTCGACGGCGACGCCTACGCCCTGCTCGGCGTCGGGTTCTGCGGCGGCCTGACCACCTACTCGTCCTTCGCGGTGCAGACCGCACGACTGGGCACCCGCCGCGGGACGCCGTACGCCGCCGCCACGATCGTGCTGTCGGTCGCGGCGGCGGGGCTCGGCTACGCGGTCGGCTGACCGACGCCGGTCACGAGCAGCGATCAGCCGTAGCCGAGGTCGTGGAGCCGGTCGTCGTCGATGCCGAAGTGGTGCGCGACCTCGTGGACCACGGTGACCCGCACCTCCTCCTCGAGCTGTGCCGCGTCGTCGCAGTAGTCGAGCAGGGGGTTGCGAAAGACGAAGATCTGGTCGGGCAGCCCGCCGCCGTACATGTCGTTGCGCTCGGTGAGCGCGACACCGACGTAGAGGCCCAGCAGGTCGCGCGGCTCGTCGGGGGGCGGCTCGTCCTCGACGAGCACGACGACGTTGTGCACGTGGGAGGCGAGCTCGTCGGGGATCTGGTCGAGCGCCCGGTCGACGAGGGCCTCGAACTCGTCGCGCTCCATCTGCATCGGCACGACGCCATCGTGCCGGTCCCGGTCAACCCACGGTGATCGCGATGCGCGCCCGACTGTTGCGCACACCCGCCGCGTCCGGGTCGCCGACGACGCGCAGCGTGCGGTGGCCCGTACGGCCGAGGACCACGCGCACGGCGTAGGTCCCGTCGCGACGGGTGTGCACGACCGCGCCCGTGAGCGGTGCCCACCCGCCGGCGTCCAGGCTCTGGACGCGGACGACGCCACCCGGCGAGAGCCGGCCGCTGAGCACGAGCTGCTCGCCCGGGGCGACGGCGGCGTCGGAGGTGGCCACCGTGATCCGGCTGGCCGTGGCGGCGTCGGCGGCAGGGCCGAGTGCCGCAGCCCCGGCGAGCGGGAGGAGGGCGGTGGCCAGGGCGGCGGTGGCGAGGCGGCGGGTGGTCATGGGGGGTCCCTTCGTGGTCGTGGTGACCGCGCGAGCGGCGGTCACGACGAAGACGCGGTCGCCCCCGGAAAAGTTGCGACGACTCGGCGTGTGGCGACCCTCAGCAGGAGCCGCTGCGCCAGCGGGACGGGACGTCGACGACCGCCTCGCCCCCGGTGCCGTCCTGGAGCCGGTACCTGGCCTTGACACCGGCGACGGAGGCCCCCTGCCGGGAGGCGACGACATCGGGGTCGAAGCGCAGGTGGAAGGCCACCAGCCCGGTCTGCCCCTCGAGCGGGCTCAGGAAGTCGACGCGCTCAGCCGCGCGGGCGTCGGTGAAGACGGAGTCGTACCCCTCGGCACGGTCCTGCCAGGTCGACGCTCCCGAGTAGTCGATCCGGCCGCCGAAGTTGACCGGCGGGACGGAGACCGCCTGGCCGACCTGCCTGACCCCCACGGGGTCGACCAGCTCGAACGAGAAGGACTCCAGGTCGGCGTGGGCCTTCCAGGTGACCTCGTACCAGGACTGGTCGACCGGGTCGCCCGGGTCGAGCAAGCAGGAGTCGGCGTTCACGGTCGAGGAGCTGAGGACCAGGGGCTCGACGGTCGTGGTGATCGCCATGTCCGTGCCCCCTGACGGGGTCTCGCTGGGGGTCTCGTCCGATCCGGCCGTCGCCGCGGCGGACGCGGCCGACGTCGGCTCCGCGCTCCCCCTGGTCTCGTCCTCGGTCGAGCACGAGGTGAGGACGGCGACGGCCAGGCTCGCGGCGGCCAGGAGAGGGACGGCGGGAAGGCGCATGTGGACCTCGGTGAGGGAGTCGGGATCAAGCGAAGGGGTGGCCGGCGGGAAGGTCCGGGCTCGTGGAGTCTGGTGCGCGTCGCCCGCTCCGAAACCCGCCCGTCCTGACCCAGCGTCGTTCCCGGACGCACGAAGGGCCCTGGCCCGGCTTGCGCCGGGCCAGGGCCCTTCGTTGCTGTGCGACCCCGACGGGACTCGAACCCGCGGCCTCCGCCGTGACAGGGCGGCGCGCTAACCAACTGCGCTACGGGGCCTTGGTCGTGCTGGTGAAGCGTGGGAACTCTAACGCACGCCCACCGCGAGCACCCAATCGGATGCCGATCGGACGTCGATCGGGGCCGTGGCGGAGGAGACGTGGCACCCCCAACGGGATTCGAACCCGTGCTACCGCCGTGAAAGGGCGGGGTCCTGGGCCGCTAGACGATGGGGGCCGGACTGCCGGACCATCGTAGTGGGCGCGCACGGCGTCCCTCACACGTGTTCGGCGTTCGCGGGTAGGTTGACCCAACCCAGCGCACCCACACGAGCGAGGACCACGCACGCATGATCCAGCTGACCAAGGGCACCAACGCACCGCTCGACGCGACGCAGGTGACGGTGACGGTCGACATCAACGCCACCGCCGACCTGTCCGCCCTCCTGCTCGCCGCGGGCGGCAAGGTGCGCAGCGAGGACGACTTCGTCTTCTACAACGCCCCCACCGGCCCCGGTGTGCAGTGCAAGCCGCCGACCGGCGGCACCGGCTGGCAGGTCACCGTCGACCTCGCCGCCGTGCCAGCCGACGTCGAGATCGTGCGCCTGGTGACCTCGCTCGACTACGGTGGCAAGACGTTCGGCCAGGTCGGCCAGCCGGTCGCCAAGGTCAGCGACGGCGCGGGCACCCCCCTGGTCGAGTTCGCGATGACCGACCTGTCGTCGGAGATCATCGTGATGCCGCTCGAGATCTACCGCCGCCAGGGCGCCTGGAAGGTCCGCGCCGTCGGCCAGGGCTACGCCGGGGGCCTGGCCGCCCTGCTCAAG
>CALRVO020000441.1:0-4045 GCA_943371595.1 Sphingomonas paucimobilis | reverse complement strand
GACGCCGGCCGGCCATGTGGCGTTCACCGAACGAATAGAGTTCGGCCATGACCACAGCGCCCGCGGCCCCGAAGGCCAGCCCGGACCCGGTCGTGGACCCCGTCGTCACCCGGCCGGCGTCGCGGTGGGCGGCCGTCGGGGTGTGGGTCCTCGCGCTCGTCGCCTGGTCGGCCTCGATCGGCATCCCCAACGACCCGTGGGCGGTGCTGATCACCCTGTGGCTGCTCACGATCGCCTGGCACGTCGAGGCGCCGTGGCGCCACCACATGGGGTTCCTGCGCGACTGGTCGGTCCCGGCCCTGCTGCTCGCGGTCTACTTCTACAGCCGCGGCTGGGTCGACGAGTTCGACATCACCGTGCACTGGACGATGCCGATCGACGTCGACCGGTGGATGTTCGGCGGCACCCTGCCCAGCACGTCGTTGCAGCAGGCGTGGTGCGGCGACCCGTGCACGCTGCAGTCGCCGGTGCGGTGGTACGACACCTTCTTCACCACCGTGTACGCCACGCACTTCGTGGTCGGCCTGGCGCTGGCGGTGTGGCTGTGGGCTCGCAACCGCAGCGAGTGGCTGGTCTGGATGCGCCGCTACCTCGGTCTCAACTTCGCCGGGCTGGCGATCTACATCCTCTACCCGATGGCCCCGCCCTGGATGGCCTCGCGCGACGGCTACCTCGGGGCGGGTGAGGAGCTCGTACGGATCACCTCGCGCGGCTGGGGCGAGCTCGGCCTGCACCGCGCCAACGTGGTGCTCAACGGCGTCGGCAACCCCGTCGCCGCGATGCCGTCGCTCCACACGGGCACGGCCGTGCTCGTGGCTGCGTACGGCATCTGGCGGCTGCGCTCGGCCTGGCGCTGGTTGCTGGTGGCCTACCCGCTGTCGATGGCCGTGGCGCTCACCTACTTCGCCGAGCACTACGTCGTCGACGAGATCGCCGGCGCCGTGCTCGCCCTCGCCGTGATGGTGGTCGCCTCGGCCTGGGAGCGCCGCCGCCGCCGACGGGCACCCGACCCGGCCGATCTGGCCGACCCGGCCGACCCGGCCGCCCCGGCCGACCAGGGGCAGGCGGCGGAGCCCGCCAGGGGACCGCAGACGTCCTGACGTCACCCCAGGGGTGATGGGACGCACGTTCACCCCGGACTCGACCACGATATGGTGAGGCTGTCCTAACCAGTCGAAGGTCAGTGAAGGTCCCGTGAAACGACTCCTGCTCCCCCTCTCGCTCGCGTTGGTGGCTCCGCTGGCCCTCGCCGGCTGCAGCGGCGGTGACGACGGCCCGTCGATCGTGGTCTACAACGCCCAGCACGAGCAGCTCATCGAGGAGCTCGCCCCGGCGTTCACCGAGGAGACCGGCATCGACGTCGAGCTGCGCAACGGCTCCGACCTCGAGCTGGCCTCCCAGCTGATCGCCGAGGGCGACGCGTCCCCCGCCGACGTGTTCCTCACCGAGAACTCCCCGGCCATGTCCGCCGTCGAGCGCGAGGGCCTGCTCAGCAAGCTCCCCGCCGAGGCCGTGGGCGCCGTCCCCGAGCAGTACCGCCCCACCAGCGGGCTGTGGACCGGCTTCGTCGCCCGCTCGACGGTGCTGGTTTACAACACCGACCAGGTGCAGGAGTCCGAGCTCCCCGACTCGCTGCTCGACCTCGCCGACCCCGAGTGGAAGGGCCGCATCTCCTTCTCGCCGACCGGGGCCGACTTCCAGGCCATCGTCGCCGGGGTCCTCGAGCTCGAGGGCGAGGACGCCACGCGCGACTGGCTCGCCGGCATCAAGGCCAACGGCACCGTCTACGACGGCAACAACGTCGTGCTCGAGTCGGTCAACGCCGGTGAGTCCGACCTCGGGATCATCTACCACTACTACTGGTACCGCGACCAGGCCGAGTCCGGCGACGTCAGCGACAACACCGAGCTCTACTACTTCGGCGACCAGGACCCCGGCGCGTTCGTCAGCGTCTCGGGCGCGGGCGTGCTCGCCTCCAGCGACGACCGGAGCGACGCGGAGAAGTTCATCGCCTTCCTCACGAGCAAGACCGGCCAGCAGGGCCTCGCCGACAGCTATGCGCTGGAGTACCCCCTCGACCCGAGCATCGCCCTGGGCGAGGGCGTCAAGCCGTTCGGCGAGCTCGAGCCCCCGCAGGTCAACGTCTCCGACCTCGACAGCGAGAAGGTCGTCTCGCTGCTCACCGAGGTCGGCTTCCTCTGAGCGGAGCCGCCCTCGCGGTCCGGTCGCCCACCGGAGCGCGTGCGCGGGCCCGCGGCACCGCGTCGGGCCCGCTGCTGCTCGCCGGCCTCCTGGTGGCGGCGGCCTGCCTGGTGCCCCTCGGGTACGTCGTGTGGTCGGCCGCCTCCCTGCCCCCGCGCGAGGCCGTCGACTTCCTGGTCCGCCCCCGCATCGGCGAGCTGTTGTGGAACACCACCCGGCTCCTCGTGGCCGGCACGCTCCTCAGCGTCGTGCTCGGGGTCGGCGCGGCGTGGCTCGTCGAGCGCACCGACGTGCCGGGGGGCCGCCTGTGGCACGGCGTCATGTGCGCCCCGCTCGCGGTCCCCGCGTTCGTCAACGGCTACGCCTGGGTGTCGACCACCCACGCGGTGCAGAGCTTCCCCGGCGCGGTCCTCGTGGTCAGCCTGTCCTACTTCCCGCTCGTCTACCTGCCGACCGTCGCGGCGCTGCGTCGCCTCGACCCCAGCCTCGAGGAGGTCGGCGCCTCGCTGGGCCACGGCCCGTGGACGGGCTTCCTGCGGATCGTGCTGCCCGCCATCAGCCCCGCCGTGCTCGGCGGGGCGCTGCTCGTGGGGCTCCACCTGCTCGCCGAGTACGGCGCGCTGCAGCTGCTCAACTACCCCACGCTGACCACGGCGATCCTCCAGCAGTACGCCAGCGCGTTCAACGGCCCGGCGGCGACCCTGCTGGCCGGCGTGCTCGTGGTCTTCTGCCTGGTGCTGCTCGGTCTCGAGCTGGCCCTGCGGGGTCGGCGCCGCCGCTCGCGCGTCGGCGGCGGCGCGTCGCGCGCAGCCGTGCCGGTCGAGCTCGGCCGACGGAGGTCCCTGGCCGCCGGGGGCCTGGGTCTGCTGGCGCTGCTCGCGCTCGCCGTACCGCTGCTGAGCCTGGGGCGCTGGCTGGTGCGGGGGGCCTCCACCTCGCTCGACCTCGCCGAGCTGCTCGCCGCGGCAGGCACCACCCTCGGCCTGGCCGTCGCGGGGGGCGCGATCGCCACCGTCGCCGCGCTGCCGGTCGCCTGGCTGGCGGTGCGCCACCGTGGGCTGCTGAGCACGGCCATCGAGCGCAGCACCTACACCGCCAGTGCGATGCCGGGCATCGTGGTCGGCCTCGCCCTGGTGACCGTGTCGATCCGGTCGCTGCCCGCGCTCTACCAGACCGTGGCCCTGCTGCTGGTCGGCTACGTCGTGCTCTTCCTGCCCCGGGCGGTCGTGAGCGTGCGCTCGACCCTCGAGCTGGCCCCGCCGGTGCTCGACGACGTGGCCCGCTCGCTGGGCTGCTCGGGACCGCAGGCGACCGCGCGGGTGACCCTGCCGCTGGTCGCGCCGGGGCTCGGTGCCTCGGCCGCGCTGGTCTCGCTGGCCGTCTCCACCGAGCTGACGGCCACGCTGCTGCTCTCACCCATCGGTACGACGACCCTCGCGACCCGCTTCTGGCAGGACGCCTCCAGCGTCGCCTACGGCGCGGCGGCCCCCTACGCGCTCACCCTGGTGCTGCTGTCGGTCCCGGCGACCTGGCTCCTGGGCCGGATGACCCTGGGACGGACCGCATGACCGCCCTGCAGGTCGAGGGCGTGTCCCTCTCCTACGGCGAGCGCCAGGTACTGCGCGGCGTCGACCTCACGGTCGAGAGCGGCGTGACCGCCGTGCTCGGGTCCTCCGGCTGCGGCAAGACCACGCTGCTGCGGGTCATCGCCGGGTTCCTGCGGCCCGAGGCCGGGACGGTGACCGTCGCTGGCACCGCGATGGTCGCGCGCGGTCGCGCGGTCCCGCCGCGTCGCCGCGGCATCGGCTACGTGCCCCAGGAAGGCGCGCTGTTCCCGCACCTC
>CALRVO020000440.1:0-4053 GCA_943371595.1 Sphingomonas paucimobilis | reverse complement strand
TGCCGTCGTCCTCAAAGGGCTCGAGGGCCTGGTCGTCGCCGCCCGGCCACCCGATCCAGCTGCCGTCGTTGGCCCGCATGACCGGCTCGATCGCGCTCACCAGCCCGCCGGGGGAGCGGCGCCAGCCCGGGGTGCCGTCGGGCAGCGTGACCCGGTCGACCGGGAGCCGGTTGGCGACGATCACGAGGTCAGCGGACATGTGCCGACCCTAGAGGGGCGCGCGAGGCCCGGCCTACGACGGTGGGGGTGAGGGCGGGTAGACGACGCCCACCGAGGCCAGCACGGACTCCATCTGCCGCATCAGCGTCAGGGTCTGGGCGTGCGGCACCCACGGGCTCTCGCGCAGCCCGGCCCGCAGGCACCGCCCGACCTCGGCCACCTCGTTGCCGTAGCCGACCCCGATCACCGGCTCGGCGCCGCCGAGGGGCTCGGGGTCGCCGTCGTACGGCGTCCACGTGGCCCGGGTGGGGTGGTGGAAGTCGGCCAGGTCGATCCGTCCGCGGTCGGTCGCGATCGTCGCGACGCGCGAGGACCACGAGGTCATCGACGCGGTCATCGTCGCCAGCGCACCGCCCGGGTAGCGGCCGGCGACCGCGACGTCGAGGTCGATGCCGGAGGCCGACAGGACCGCGGTCGCGGTGAGCGACTCGGCCTCGCCGAGCAGCAGGTGCGCGAGCGTCAGGGGGTAGATGCCCATGTCGAGCATCGCGCCGGCGCCCAGCGCCGGGTCGAGCAGCCGGTCGTCGGGGGCGGCGTCGACGACGAAGCCCAGCTCGGCGTGCAGGTGCCGCGGCGTCCCGAACCGTCCGGCGCGCAGCCCGTCGGCCACCGCCCGCACGACCGGGTGGCACGCCGTCCACATCGCCTCCATCAGGAACCGGTCGTGCCGGGCGGCCAGCGCGACCATCTCCTCGGCCGCGGCGACCGTGGTCGTCAGCGGCTTCTCGCACAGGACGTGCTTGCCGGCCTCGAACGCCAGGCGGACGTGCTCGAGGTGCAGCGCGTGGGGGCTCGCGACGTAGACCACGTCGACCGCCGGGTCGGCGACCAGCGCCTCGTAGGAGTCGTGCGCGCGGGTCGCGGGGCCGCCGTACGTCGCCGCGAAGGCCTGCGCCGGGCCCGGCCGGCGGGACCCGACGGCGACCAGCTCGGCACCCGGGACCAGGGCCAGGTCGGTGGCGACCTTGCGGGCGATCTTGCCGGTCGCCAGCACGCCCCAGCCGATGGTCCGCTCCCCGTCGCTCATGACCCTCACCCTAGAGAACCCCGAAACTCGTCCCGGCGTGTCGGCGGACCCGAATGACACGGGTGTGATTAGGCGTCTACAGTGGTGCCCGACCACCCGGCCCCGGCCGACTCGACCCCTGCGGGAGATCAGCGATGGAAGCCCAGCGCCACGACGACGCACCAGACGGCCCCGACGACGCCGTCGCGTCCCTGAGCGACCGCGACCGCGAGATCCTCGAGTTCGAGCGGCAGTGGTGGAAGTACGCCGGTGCCAAGGAGACCGCGGTCCGCGAGAAGTTCGACATGAGCTCGACGCGCTACTACCAGGTGCTCAACGCGCTCATCGACCGTGCCGACGCGCTCGAGGTCGACCCGCTCCTGGTCCGCCGCCTGCGCCGGCTGCGCTCCGAGCGCCAGCGCCAGCGCTCGGCCCGCCGCCTCGGCTTCGAGGTCTGATCCCGATGCTCGGGCGTGACCGTGCCGAGGGCCGCCCTGGGCGCTCCCAGCGCAGCGTCGTCTTCCCCTCCCCGGTGGTGATGCTCAGCATCGTCGCGGTCGCGATGGCCGTCATCGCCTTCGTCGCCACCCGTGGCAGCAGCGAGCCCACCGAGCGCGAGGTCGCCGCCCCGGCCGGTCAGCAGGCCGCCCCGAGCAGCGCCCCGACCACCACGGCCCCGAAGCCCAAGCCGAAGCCCAAGCCCAAGCCCGTCGAGCGCGGCAAGGTCTACGTCGAGGTCTACAACAACTCCGGCATCACCGGTCTCGCCGGCACCGTCGGCGAGCAGGCGACCGGCGCCGGCTGGAAGGTCGTCGGCACCGACAACTGGTACGGCACCGTCCCCACCAACACCGTCTACTTCCCGCCCCGCCTCGAGCGGGCCGCCAAGCAGCTCGCCCTCGACCTGGGGGTCGACCGCACCGCCCCCGCTGACGGCGCGATGAAGCTCGACCGGCTCACGGTCATCCTCACCGGCGAGCTCTAGCCCCTGCCCGCACCACACGCTGGTCCGGACCGTCGTACGACGTCACCCCACGGTGGTCTAGGAGGTCGCCCTGGCGACCGTCTCGAGACCACACCAGGCCGCACCGGTGTGCCCAACTCACACCGGGTCTCGCGGGGTCCGGGTCGGGCGGCCACGCGCGTAGTCGATCGCGTCTCGGCGTCAAGGACGCTTCGCGCCGCTGCGCGGCCGCCTGCGGCGGTCCTTGACCCCGAGCCTCTCGCGATCGACTCACGGCGCGTTGTCGGCGACGCCTCGCACGCTCGGCGCGCCGCCGCTGGCGCGGCCGCCCGACCCTCACCTGCCTCAGCGGTCACAGGGGTGTGCATCGGGACGCTGAACCTGTGACTGGGCCGATGAAATTTCGTCGTCCTGGTCAGGGCTCTGTCGTCCCGGTGCGTCCCGGTGCGTCCCGGTGTGACCTACGAGGTGGGTGTGGCTCTCGGGTCGTCCGCGCTGACGAGGGTGCAGCGCGCCGCTGCCTGCGATGCTTGGCACACGGACGACCCGACGCGCCGACACCTCAGGCTGACCAGGCGCGGGGGCGGTGCCGTCACCGACGTCACACCCGTCACCGGCTCGTCGTACGCCGGTCACCGGCCCATGGTTGGGTGGTGGGGTGGACTTCACGTCGGTCGAGGGTGAGCAGCGGTACGCCGCGCTGGTCCGGGCCGCCGCCGAGAGCGTCGTGGGGCTCGACTTCGACGGGACCCTGTCGCCGATCGTCGACGACCCCGCAGCGGCACACATCCACCCGGACGCGGGCCGGGTGCTGACCGGGCTCGCGGCGCAGGTGCGCGCGATCGCGGTCATCACCGGTCGGCCGGCCCGCCAGGCCCTCGACCTCGGGGGTCTCGAGGAGGTCGGCAACGCGATCGGTGACACGGGCAAGGACCTCTACCTCTTCGGTCAGTACGGCAACGAGCGGTGGAGCTCGACCAACCGCCGGGTGGTCGGCCCGCGGCCCCCGCACGGCCTGGCGTCCTTCGAGCGTGAGCTGCCCCGCGTGCTGCGCCGGCTCGACGCGGCCGACGCCTGGATCGAGGACAAGGGTCTGGCCGTCGCGGTGCACACCCGGCGCCTGCCCGACGCCGAGGCCGCCTTCGCCCGGCTGCTGCCCGAGCTGCGCGACCTCGCGGCCCGGCACGACCTCGTGGTCGAGCCCGGCAAGGCGGTGATCGAGGTGCGCTCGCCCGGGGTCCACAAGGGCCAGGCCGTGCAGACGCTGGCCGAGGAGCTCGACGCGGGCGGCTTCCTCTTCGCCGGCGACGACCTCGGTGACGTCGAGGCCTTCGACGCCGTCCGCGTGCTGCGCCAGGCCGGGCTGGCGACCCTGCTGGTCTGCTCGTCCTCGGAGGAGGAGAGCGCGTTGCTCCCGCTCTCCGACGTCGTCGTCAAGGGCCCCGACGGGGTCCTCGAGCTGCTCGAGCAGCTCACCGACGACGCCGCCGCGCTGCGCGCCTGAACCCGGCCCGCGATCCGGCGTACGGGCCGGGTTCAGTGGTCGGGGTCAGTGGTCGGCGCAGCAGGGGATCTGGGCCCTGGTCTCGAAGGGCACGAGCCCGTCGCTGGCCCGCTGCACGAGCACCACGACCCGGCCTTCCTGCCAGGTGGGGCGGGCCCACTCCGACAGGTCGACGACGGTCGGACCCGGCAGCGACCCGACCCCCAGCTCCCGGACCTCGTCGACGACGCCGCGACCGAGCACCTCGGCGACCGTCAGCCGGGTCTCGACGTCCTCACGACCGGCGAAGCGCGCCAGGCGACCCGCCGTCCGGTCCCGGTGCTGCTGCGCCGCCGCCCCGGCCGCCGTGGCCGGGGCCGG
>CALRVO020000439.1:0-4055 GCA_943371595.1 Sphingomonas paucimobilis | reverse complement strand
GGCTGTGAACCAGGTCGGATCGCGGTGGAGAACCTGTGCCGGGGAACCGTCCGAGTTACGCCGTACCGCTGTTCGTGCAGGTCAGGGGCCTGGCTGCGACTGCGAGAGCCGAGGTGTCAGGAGATCGCACAGCGCGGGCGCGGGGAGGGTGGGGAAGCCCGATGCCCCGAAACGTAACCCGCGCGGTGTCGGGGCGGCAACCCGTCATCCACAGGCTGGAGGTCCGCCGGTGGACAACGCGGCGCCGTAGGACCGTCGCGGTTTGACCGTGTCTCGCGCCAGCGCGTACCGTTGATTGGTCACATGGCATCGAAGGGTGCCGTCACCATCGCGCCGCGGGGCCATGTCGATCCCGGTTGAGCGGTGCGGACGGGCACGCGATCGTCGGTGACCACGACTGTACGACACCTGCGCTGCGTAGTGCGGGACCGACCAACGAAGGAATGCCGTGAGCAAGCGCACCTACCAGCCGAACAACCGTCGACGTCACAAGACGCACGGGTTCCGCCTCCGCATGCGCACCCGCGCCGGCCGTGCCATCCTCTCCGGCCGCCGCCGCAAGGGTCGCAAGAGCCTGGCCGTCTGAGCCGCACGGCTCAGACAACCAGGCTCTGCGCCCCGTCGCGGGCCGTCCGGTCCGGTCGTGCTGCCTGCAGCACACCGTGTCACCGACGCCGCCTCCTTCCGTGAGGCGACGCGGCGGGGTCGTCGCGCCTCCGGCCGGTCGATGGTGACCTACCTCCTGGTCGGCGACGCCACGGGCACGGAGCCCGCGCGCGCAGGGTTCGTCGTCAGCAAGGCGGTCGGCAACGCCGTCCACCGCAACCGCACCCGCCGGCGGCTGCGGCACCTGGTGGCGGCGCGGCTCGCGTCCCTCCCTCCAGGGTCCGCGCTGGTCGTACGCGCCCTGCCGCTCTCGGCGAGCTGCTCGTCGGCAGAGCTCGCCCGCGACCTCGACGCCTGCCTGCGCCGCTCGAGCGAGCGCCCCCGCGAGGTGCGGACGTGAAGTACTTCCTGATCGGGCTGCTGAAGGCCTACCGGTTCCTGATCAGCCCGCTCTACGGCCAGGTCTGTCGCTACTACCCCACGTGCTCCGCCTACGCCCTCGAGGCGGTGCAGGTGCACGGCAGCATCAAGGGTTCGTGGCTGGCCGTGCGGCGGCTGGGCCGGTGCCACCCCTGGGCGCCCGGCGGTGTCGACAAAGTGCCACCGCGCGCGGCCCGCCCTCCTCGTCCTCCTGCCGCCGGTCGTGACCGCTGCGGCAGCCCGACCCACCAGCAAGGAGCTTGATTCCGTTGGGATTCTTCGGCGACATCGGCGGCTTCATCATGACGCCGCTCTACTACGCGATCTCGGGCATCATGCTCGGCTGGCACGAGCTGCTGAGCCTCTTCCTCGACCCTGAGGGCGGGCTGTCGTGGGCCCTGTCGATCGTCGGTCTCACCTTGGTCATCCGGATCCTGCTGATCCCGCTGTTCGTCAAGCAGATCAAGTCGCAGCGCAACATGCAGCTGATTCAGCCCAAGGTCAAGGAGCTGCAGAAGAAGTACGGCCACGACCGGCAGAAGCTGGGCGAGGAGACGATGAAGCTCTACAAGGACGCGGGCACCAACCCGTTCGCGTCCTGCCTGCCGTTGTTGCTGCAGATGCCGATCTTCTTCGCCCTGTTCCGCATCCTCGACCAGGCGGCCAAGAACAACTCCGGTCGCGGCTTCCTCACCGACGCCCGCGCCACCGACTTCGCCGACTCCCTGATCTTCGGCACCATCCCGATCAAGGAGTCGTTCTGGCAGGCGCGTGTCTGGGGCCCCGACGGTGACGTGACGGTGATGATCGTCGCCGTGATCCTGGTCATCGCGATGACCGCGACGACCTTCACGACGCAGCGCCAGCTGATGAGCAAGAACATGCCGGCCGACGCGATGAGCGGGCCCTACGCCCAGCAGCAGAAGATCCTTCTCTACATCCTGCCGCTCGTCTTCGGCATCAGTGGCGTGGCGTTCCCCATCGGGGTGCTCCTGTACTGGACCACCTCCAACCTGTGGACCATGGGTCAGCAGTTCTACGTGATCCGCAACAACCCGGCCCCGGGCACCCCCGCCTTCGAGGCCAAGCAGGAGCGTGACCGGGCCAAGGGCAAGGGTCCGGTCGTGGTCGACGAGCCGGGCGCCGTCGCCACGAGCGAGGGCGAGGGCGACCGTCGTCCGCCGGTGCGCCAGCAGCCGAAGCGGCAGACCAAGGCGCAGCGCCAGGCCGGCCAGCGGCCGGCTGCCCCTCGGGCCCCGAGCAGCGGTCCCCCCCAGAACCCCAACCTGACCAAGAAGAAGAAGCAAGGAGGCGGACGATGAGCACGGACGCAGACGTCGCAGGCAACGAGATCGAGGACGACCAGAGCACCCCGGGCGTCGCGGACCAGGCGGACGCGGGCGAGGCTGCTGGAGCCGCCACCGCCAAGCCGTCGCGGCTCGAGGCCCTCGAGCAGGAGGGCGACATCGCTGCCGACTACCTCGAGGAGCTGCTCGACATCGCCGACCTCGACGGCGACCTGGACATGGACGTCGAGGGTGACCGGGCCGCGGTCTCGATCGTCGGTGCCGACCTCCAACAGCTCGTGGGCCGCAACGGCGAGGTGCTCGAGGCGCTGCAGGAGCTCACGCGGCTGGCGGTCTACCGGGAGACGGGCGAGCGGTCCCGTCTGATGCTCGACATCTCCGGGTTCCGTGCGGAGCGCCGGGCCGCGTTGGTCGAGCTGGCCAACGACCTCATCGCCCGAGCCCGAGAGACCGGTGCCCCGCAGTCCCTCGAGCCGATGTCACCGTTCGAGCGCAAGGTGGTCCACGACGCCGTGGCTGCTGCGGGCCTGACCTCCGAGTCCGAGGGCGTCGAGCCGCGACGTTTCGTCGTCGTGCTCCCCGACTGACGACGGACGGTCGACGTGGACGTTTCACGTGAAACACCTCCCCCGGCACCCCCTGCGCCCGACGAGGCGCGGGGGGTGTTCCCGTCTGGGCGGCTGGCACTGGCTGAGCGGTACGCCGACCTGCTGGCGACGACCGGCGTCGTGCGCGGTCTGATCGGGCCGCGCGAGACGGACCGACTCTGGTCGCGTCACCTGCTCAACTCGGCCGTCCTGGAGGAGCAGGTGCCCCACGGCGCCCAGGTGGCTGACGTCGGGTCGGGAGCCGGCCTTCCCGGCATCCCACTGGCCATCGCGCGCCCGGACCTGCGCGTCACGCTGGTCGAGCCGCTGCTGCGCCGCGCCACCTTCCTGCAGGAGGTGGTCGACGAGCTCGGACTCGCGGGTGTGACGGTGCTGCGCTCCCGCGGTGAGGACCTGCACGGCGCGGAGCAGGTGGCCCCTGGCTTCGACGTGGTCACGTCTCGTGCGGTGTCGTCGCTGAGCCAGCTCGTCGAGTGGTGCATGCCGCTCGTCGCCCCTCGGGGAGCGATGGTGGCGCTGAAGGGTGCCCAGGTCGCCGACGAGCTCCCCGCGGCGGCCAAGACCCTGCGCTCGTGGGGTTGTGCTGCTCCGGTGGTGCTGGAGCTGGGGACCGGCCGCGTGGAGGAGACGACCCACGCCGTACGAGTCGCGTGGTCGGACCCATCGTCGGTAGGGTGGCCGCCGCGTCGTGCTTCCGCGTCGTCGTCCCGACGGGGTCGTCGGCGACGCTGATCGTGCGCCGATGTGCGGATGGCGGCCGACGAGTTATCCACCGGTCGTTCACGCCTGGAAGTGTCAGTTATCCACAGATTTTGGGTTGTTTGTCCCCAGCCTCGGACCAGGCGGTCGTGGCGGCGGGTCCGATGGCCATCGTGCATGTTTCACGTGAAACGGAGTGACCTGTGACCATCCCCTCGGGACCGAACCCCTCAGGGCCGCGCACCGCAGGTGATCTGGCGTCGCTCGACGACGCCTACGACACCGAAGCCACTCCCCTGGCCCGTGCCGCCCAGCACAGCCTCTTGGCGCGCCAGACGAAGACCAGCACGAGCCGCTCCGGCGCCGTGCCCCGTCCGCGGTCCACGCGGGTGATGGTCGTGGCCAACCAGAAGGG
>CALRVO020000438.1:0-4068 GCA_943371595.1 Sphingomonas paucimobilis | reverse complement strand
GGCGGTTGCCCTTGCCGACCACGACGTACGACGCCGTCCCCATCGAGCCGGGGATCAGCCCGGGCACGCCCTCACCGGCGTGGATCGCGCCCTTGCGGGACAGCCACACGTCCTTGCCGAAGTGGTGCTCCTGCTCGGTGTAGTTGTGGTGGCAGTTGATCTCCTCGACGCGCTCCACGTCGCCGGCGGCGACACCGACCCACGAGGCGAAGCAGGCCACGACCCGGTCCATCATCTCCTCACGGTTGAGCAGGGCGTAGTGCTGCGCCCACCGCATCTCGCGGATGTAGGCCCAGAACTCCGGCGTCCCCTCGACCAGGTAGGCCAGGTCGCGGTGCGGCAGGTCGATCCACCACTTCTCGTTGAGCGCGCGGGCGACGGCGATGTGCTTCTGGGCGATCTTGTTGCCCACGCCGCGCGAGCCCGAGTGCAGGAAGAGCCAGACCCGGTCCTGCTCGTCGACGGTCACCTCGATGAAGTGGTTGCCCGACCCGAGCGTGCCGAGCTGCAGCTCCCACCGGGCGGCGTACGACGCGGGGTCGAAGCCGGCCTGCTCGGCGCGGGTGCGCAGGTCTGCGAGCCGTGCCTCGGTGTGGTCGCGGCTGACGCCCTGGTTGGCCGCGCCCGCCGACAGCGGGACGGCGCGCTCGACAGCCTCGCGCAGGGCCCGCCGGTCGGCCGGCAGCTGCTCGACGGTGTACGCCGTGCGGACGGCGATCATGCCGCACCCGATGTCGACCCCCACCGCGGCGGGCATGATCGCGCCGAGGGTCGGGATGACCGACCCGACGGTCGCGCCCAGGCCCAGGTGGGCGTCGGGCATGAGCGCGAGGTGCGGGTGGATGAACGGCATCGTCGATGCCGTCACCGCCTGCGCGCGGGTCTTGTCCTCGAGGATCGACGCCCAGCTGATGAGCGTCTTGGTGATGTGCTCCATGGTCCTTCCCTGTTCGTGCCCTTCCTGGCGGAGGGCGGTCGGCCAGGCTAGGAACGCAATTCCCGGTTGCGCGACGGGTTTGCCGCGTGGTGCACGCCGGCCGCCGACAACGGCACGTCCGGGCCATGGTCGTCCGTGCGGGACGCCTTCACGGTCCCCGGCATGTCGACTTCCTCCCGCCGTCCATCCCGGCCGTCGCCACCACGGCGCGCGGGCCTCGGCGAGCCCGGGCCGGCGCAGCTGTCGGTCCAGGCTGGTACTCAGCCCCACGGGCTGAACCGGCGATCGGGACCAAGGTCCTGACCTGCGGCAACCTGACGTCGCTCCACCGCGTCTACCGGTCATGCGCCCCTATCGTCGCGGGATGACCCCCACCCGATCCGTCGTCGCCGCCACGCTGGCCGCCCTCGTCCTGGCCCTCGTGCCGGACGCCGGTCCGTCGGCTGCCGTTCCGTCCGTGCTCAGGACCGAGGTCGCCCCGGGTGCACCCGCCGCCGCGGACCCCGGTGACCCAGGTGACCCCGGGCGCTGGCAGGTCGACGACCTCGGGAGCGGTCGCTACCGGGTCAGCTGGACCTCGCCGGTCGACCTGCCGCTCCGCTCGGACCGGCCGACCGTCGTCGGTGACGACCTGACCTTCGGGCCCCCGACCACCGGGGGCGACCGGCGTACGGTCGAGTCGGTCGTCACCAGCACGGTCGCGCCCGACCCGGCCGACCTCGACGTCGTGCTCTCGGGCGACCGGCTCGACGAGCCCGGCCTCGACCCGGCCGGTGCCGCTCCCGCTGCCGCGGGCCGGGCCCCCGCCACGACCCTCCTCGACGCACCCGACCCGGGGGCGGTCGGCCCGTTCACCACGGTCACCAGCGACTACGACCTGCCCGGCGTCAAGCTCGCCGGGATGCGCCAGCCGATCGAGATGGACGGCCACGTGGTCGAGCCCGGCGCCGACCAGGCGACGGGTCCGCGGCCGCTGGTGCTCTTCCTGCACGGTCGACACGGGGTCTGCTACGAACCCGGCAACGACGACGCCTACTCCGACACCTGGCCCTGCGCGGGCGCTTTCCGCGAGATCCCCAGCCACCTGGGCTACGACTACGTCCAGCGGCTGCTCGCCTCGCAGGGCTACGCGACCGTCTCGGTGCGCGTCAACGGGATCAACGCCCAGGACTTCCGCCTGCCCGACGGCGGCGCCGGCGCCCGGGCGACGATCGTGCGTCGCCACCTCGACCACTGGACCTCGCTGGCTGCGGCCCACCAGGTCGACCTGTCGCAGGTCGTGCTCGTGGGACACAGCCGCGGTGGCGAGGGCGTCGACCGGGCGTCCATCCAGGTGCCGCTGACCGCGCCCTACCGGATCGTGGGCCAGGTCCTGCTCGCCCCGACCGACTTCGCCTCGCACACCGCGCCCTACGTGCCCACCGTGACGGTCCTGCCCTACTGCGACGGCGACGTCTCGGACCTCCAGGGCCAGAAGTTCACCGACGTCGGCCGTGACCTGGTCGCCGGCGACACCTCGCTCAAGAGCTCGGTGCTGGTCCTGGGCGCCAACCACAACTTCTTCAACACCGAGTGGACCCCCGCCACCGCGGCCGCCCCCTCCTCCGACGACTGGTTCGGCCCCGCCGAGCAACCGTGCGGACGGCGCCACCCGGGGCGTCTCTCCGGGGCCGGGCAGCGCGCCGTCGGCAAGGCCTACGTCGCCGGCGCGGTGCACCTGTTCACCGGTGACGACGCCTACCTGCCGCTGTTCGACGGCTCGCCCGTCACCGTCGCCTCGATCGGGGCGGCCGACGTCCGCAGCCACACGCTCGGCGGTGGCCGCGACGTACGCCGTCCCGGACGCGAGGCCACGCCGACCCTGGCGACGGGCGGGGTCGAGACGCGGCTGTGCTCCGGCGTCGCGTCGTACGACGTCGGGTCGGTCGGCATCTGCGGGGGCGGGCTGCAGGTCACCGCGCCCCACTTCGTCCTCGAGGGCGAGGCCCAGCCGTCGCGTCGGTTCCTCGAGCTCGCCTGGACCCGTGCGGGCGGCGTCGGCGGGCTCCGGTTCGACGAGCCGCTCGACCTCACCGCCGACCGGCTCGAGCTGCGCACGATCGTCGACTCCCGCCGGGGCGCCGTCGACCTCCGGGTACGTGTCACCGACGGTGCTGGCGCCACCGCCGTCCTCACGCCCGACGGAGGCACCCGCGTCGAACCGCTGCTCGTCGCGGAGGGCGTCACCAAGCTCTGGGCCCAGCCGCTGCTGGTCGACGCCTCCGGTGCGAGCGGCATCGACCTGGCCGACGTCGTGTCGGTCGAGCTGCTGGCCGACAACCCCCGCGGGCGCCTCTGGGTCGCCGAGGTCGCGGCCGCCCCGGCCACGCTCGCCCCGGTGCCGTCCGGCCGGCTGCCCGTGCTCGACGTCGGCCGGCTCACGATCGACGAGGGCGACCCGACCGCCACCGGGCCGCGCGCCTCCGCCGTCCGTACCGCCCGGGTCCCCTTCACGATCACCGGCGCGGTGACCCGCCCGGCCCGGTTCGTGGTGCAGACCGTCGGTCAGGAGGCGGGGCGACCCCAGCGGTTCACCGTCGACGTCGCCCCCGGCCAGACCTCGGGGTCGATCCCGGTGCGCTACGGCGTCGACCGGCTCGCGGACTACCCGCTCGCCACCACCGTGACCGCCTGGCCGGTCCGTGGCCTGGTGACCGACGACTACCTCGGCAGCCTCGTCGTGCGCGACGACGACCCCTCCCCGCGGTTGCGGATCACCGTCCCGCGGCAGGTCCGCGAGGGCGAGCCGGTCGTGGTGACGGTGCGCAACGTGGGTGGCCGCGCCGACTACGACCTCAGCGCCTACCTCGAGGCCAAGCGCGGGCCCGGGACCGACCTGACCGGGGCCGACGTACCCCCGGCGTTCCTGCGCGGCTACGGCGAGGACGTCGACCCCGCCCTGCCCCTGTGGAAGATCGACGTCTCCGTCTACGACGCCATCCGGCCCGGGGACCAGCAGCTCACCCTGGAGGTCCCGACCCGGCGCGACGGCGTGCGCGAGGGCACCGAGACGCTGACGATCCGCATCAACACGGAGCAGGTGCGCCTGCGACGCACCGTGCGGGTGCTCGACGCGCGGTGACCGGTCCGGG
>CALRVO020000437.1:0-4085 GCA_943371595.1 Sphingomonas paucimobilis | reverse complement strand
GTGGTGAGCCTCGTCCGGCGCCGGTCGTCCGGGTCGGCTCGACGCTCACACCACGATCATGGGCTGGTGGCGCCCGCGAGGACCGGGTCGAAGGTCCCCAGCGAGCGGGTCACACGCGCACGGCGACGTCGGTGGGCAGCTGGTAGGTCGCGTCGAGCACCAGCCCGGCGTGGGTGAGCCAGCTCGCGTCCTCGCCCGGGTGCAGGGTGTGCACGACGACGAGGTCCCAGTCGCGACGCCACGGGCGGTCGGCGCTGGTGAGGACGCCGTCGTCGACGGCGACCGCGTCGACGTGGGGGTCGACGTACGACACCCGAGCGCCGCCGCGGCGCAGCCGGTCGATGATCTCCAGGGCCGGCGACTCCCGGACGTCGGCGACGTCCGGCTTGTAGGAGACGCCGACCACGAGCACGCGCGCGCCGGCGAGCGGCGTGCCCGACTCGGCGAGGACCTCGCGGGCCCGCCGTACGACGTGGCCCGGGCGGGCGGCGACGGCGCGCATCGCCGCGTCGATCACCGGCGCCTCGGCGCGGTCGGCGCGCAGCTGCCACAGGAGGTAGTGGGGGTCGCACGGGATGCAGTGCCCGCCCACGCCCGGGCCGGGGGTGAACTTCATGAACCCGTAGGGCTTGGTGGCGGCTGCGCCGATCACCTCGCTGACGTCGAGCCCCAGACGTTGGCACACCTCGGCGACCTCGTTGACGTAGGCGATGTTGACCGCGCGGAAGGTGTTCTCGTGCAGCTTGGTCATCTCGGCCGCCTCGGGCGAGGAGACCTCGTGCACCAGGGGGGCGGTGCGACCCAGCACCTCGGCAGCGCGGCGGGTGCACGCGGGGGTGAGCCCGCCGACCACCCGCGGCGTCGCCTCCACGGGGTAGTCGACGTTGGCCGGGTCGATGCGCTCGGGGGAGAACGCGACGTGCACGTCGACACCGGGTTCCAGGCCACGGGCGCGCAGCGGACCCGCGAGCAGGTCGCGGGTGGTGCCGACGTACGTCGTCGAAGTCAGGACGACAAGCTGGCCCGGTCGGGCCCGGTCGACCACGGCCTGGCAGGCGGCGCGCAGCGCGGTCAGGTCGGGGGTCAGGTGCTCGTCGACCGGTGTCGGCACGCAGACGACGACGGCGTCGACCTCGCTGAGGCGGTCGGCATCGCCGGTGACGACCAGACGCTCGTCCCCCTGCAGGGCGACCAGCCGTTGGAGGTCGCGGGGGAGCAGGTCCACCTCGCCGCGCGCGATGGCCTGTCGGCGGGGACCGCTGACGTCGTAGCCCACCACCCGGCCGCCGGCCGCCACGAACGCCAGGGCGGTCGGCAGGCCGACGTACCCCAGGCCGACCACGCCCAGCGTCAGGGTGTCGGGGGGTGTGCTCCGCGGCGACGGGGTGCCGGTGCGGAAGAGGCTCGCCGACGCGGCGGGAGCAACGGGCGCGGGCAGAGCGTGAGGGGCGACGGTCGGACGCGCGTGGGTCTGCGACATGGGGGAAGGATCGGGCGGCGCGTGGCGGCCTTGAGCGAAAGCGCGGGAGGACGGGCGAGGACTAGACGGGTTCCGGATTCGCTCAGGCCAGCGCTGCACCCGCCGACACCTCGGAGGACCCCCCTGCTGAGGAGACAACCCGCATGACTTCACCCCTGATCCGCCGCGCCGTGCTCGGCGCGGCTGCTGTCGGCATGGTCGCCACCGCCGTCGTGGCCGCGCCCGCCCTCGCGACGAGCCCGTCGTACCCGGTGGTCTGTGCCGGTGCGCAGGCCGAGGCACCCCGCAACACCACCACGACGTTCACCCTGAGCTGCGAGGACACCGAGGGAGGACCCGTCGACTCCTACGTCGTGCTCACGCAGCCGACGAAGGACGAGACCTTCACCGTCGACGCCGTCACCGGCGAGGTCTCCTACCGCCCCGTCGCGGGTGCCGACGGCACCGACACGTTCACCTTCAAGGGCGTCGTCGACGGCCTGGGGGAGAGCGCTCCTGCCACCGCGGTCATCACCCTGGGCAACGAGCGTCCGGTCTGCGCCGACGTCGAGCCCCTCTCCGTCGGTCACGACGCGTCCGTCGTGGTGCCGCTGGTCTGCGACGACGCCGACGGTGACCCGCTCACGGTGAGCACCGGGACCACGGGAGCCGCTCACGGCTCGGTCACCGTCGGGACCGAGGTCGTCTACACCCCGGCCGCCGGCTACACCGGCACGGACAGCTTCAGCCTGCGCGCCGGCGACGGCGACCTGCTCTCCGAGGAGGTCGTGGTCGACGTCACGGTCACCAACGCCCGTCCGACCTGCGCCGGCGGGGCCCTCAGCACCGTGCACGACCGCAAGCGGACCTTCCCGCTCCTCTGCGTCGACGCCGACGGTGACGCCCTGACCCGCTCGGTCGTCTCGCGGGCGCAGCACGGCACCGTGACCGTCACGGGCGCCAGCGTCACCTACCGGCCGGCGGCCGGCTACGTCGGCAAGGACACCTTCACCCTCGGCGCGACCGACGGCCTCGCGGCGTCGGTGCCGGCCCGCTTCACGGTCACGGTCACCAACGCGGTGCCGACCTGCACGGCCGGCCGGACCGGCAAGAGCCTGGTCGTCCGCGCCGGCAAGAGGCTCGCGCTCCACCCCGTCTGCAAGGACGCTGACGGCGACGTCCTGCGGGTCGTCGTCGCCCAGCCGAGGCGCGGCGACATGGTCCGCAAGGCCAGCGGCTGGTTCTACGTCGCACCCAAGCGGTGGGCGGGCCGGGAGACCTTCCGCATCTCCTGCACCGACGGCGTCGCCACCAGCGCGGCGGTCACCTACCGCGTCAAGGTCACCCCCCGGCGCCGCTGACCCCTCGACCGGACCGGCCCGGGACCCCCAGGAGCCACTCCTGGGGGCACCCGGGCCGCCGGCCCGCACGCCCGCAGCCCGCACGCCCACCACCGTCCGCAAGGAGTCCTCCGTGTCCAAGGTCCAGCGCCCCCGTGCGTGGGTCGTGGGGGTGACCGTCGCCGCCGTCGTGGCCGCCCTCGTCGCAGTGCCCGGACGGTCCGCGGCCGCCGACCGTACCGGTCCGGCCCGGCCCGGGCCCCTCACCGTGGCGACGGTCACCCAGGGCAGTGCGGTGGTCGACTTCGGTCCCTCCCCGGGAGCGGGTCGGGTGCGCTATCGGATCAAGGCCGACGGCAGGACGGTCGCGACCACACGCCGTACGTCGGGGGTGCGGGTGCCGCTGCGCTGCGGCCGCACCTACTACGTGACGGCGGTCGCGGTCGACGCCCGCGGTCGCCGGTCGGTCCCCTCGCCCGGGGCCAACCTGCGGACCCGCGCGTGCCTCGACCGCACCGCGCCATCGGTGCCGGCGCAGCTGACCAGCCCGGCCCGGACGGACACGACCGTCTCGCTCGGCTGGACCACCGCGACCGACAGGGTCGGGGTCACCGGCTACCTCGTCTACCGCGACGGGGTGGTCCTCGGCGGGGCGACACGGCGTTCCTACGTCGCGCGCAACCTGCGCCCCGGCACGTCGTACTCGTTCTCCGTGCGGGCGCGTGACCGCGCCGGCAACCTGTCGAGGCCGGTCTCGCTGCGCGTCGCGACCGCGCGACCGGTGCAGTCGACCGGCGACGTCCGTGCCTACGTGCTGACCAGCGACGACGGGTCCTTCGCCGACGCCCAGCGGCACTACCGCGACCTCGACCGCGTCTTCCCGACCTTCTTCAGCCTGACCGGCGCCGGTGACGTCGTCGGCACGGGCCGCCCCACGCTCACGACCTGGTTCCAGGACCGCGGGGTCCTGGTGCTCCCGCGCTTCCACACCGAGGACCCGGCCGCCATCGAGGCCCTGGTCACCGACCCTGTGGCCCGCTCGTACGGCGCTGCTCAGGTCGCCCGGGTCGTCGCCGCCGGAGGGTACGACGGGGCCAACCTCGACCTCGAGATGAACCTGCCGGCCGCCGGCACCGCGGGGCTCACCCAGGCGCAGCGCTGGGACCGGCTGCGCAACGGCTACAGCGCCTTCGTCGAGGAGGTGACGGCGCTCGTCCACGCCGACGGCGGCCTGGTCTCCGTCGCCGTGTCGCCCAACTGGTGCAGCCGTACCGATCCTGCGACGC
>CALRVO020000436.1:0-4087 GCA_943371595.1 Sphingomonas paucimobilis | reverse complement strand
CGGCCTCGCCACCGTCTCGGGCCCGCTCATCGGCGGCCTGGTCGTCGACAGCCCGCTCGGCTGGCGTGGCTGCTTCTTCGTCGGGATGCCCTTCGCCCTGGCCGCGTTCATCGTGCTGCAGCGCAAGCTGCACCTGCCGGTCGTCAAGCGCGAGGTCCACATCGACTTCCTCGGCGCCACGCTCATCGTCGGCGGCGTCAGCCTGCTGCTCGTCTGGGTCTCCCTGGCCGGCTCCTCCTTCGCCTGGGCCTCCACCACCACCGCCGTCCTCGTCACGGCCGGCGTCCTCACCATCGCCGCCGCGCTCTACGTCGAGGCCAAGGTGGCCGTCGAGCCCGTCATCCCGCTGCGCCTGTTCAAGGACCGCACCACCGCCCTGGCCACCACCGCCTCGGTCATGGTCGGCGTCGCGATGTTCGGCGCGACCGTCTACCTCAGCCAGTACTTCCAGCTCGCCCGCGGCATGAGCCCGACCGAGGCCGGCCTGATGTCGATCGCCATGGTCGGCGGCCTGCTCGTCTCGAGCATCGTCAGCGGCCGCATCATCAGCAACACCGGCATCTGGAAGCGCTGGCTGGTCGGCGGGCTGGTGCTCGTCGTCGCCGGTCTCGCGCTGCTCGGCTCCATCGACGCCGACACCCCGCTGCCGGTCGTCGGCCTCTTCATGGCCCTGGTCGGCCTCGGCCTCGGCGCGACCATGCAGAACCTCGTCCTCGCGGTGCAGAACAACACCAAGCTCGAGGACATGGGTGCCGCCAGCTCGGTCGTGGCGTTCTTCCGCTCGCTCGGTGGCTCGATCGGCGTCTCGGCCCTCGGTGCGGTGCTCTCCACGCAGGTCGCCGACACGGTCCGCTCCGGCCTGGCCGCCATGGGCATCACCGAGACCAGCCACCAGAGCAGCTCGATCCCCGACCTCGGCGCCCTGCCCGCCCCGGTGCGCGACCTCTACGAGCACGCCTTCGGCACCGCCATCGGACACATCTTCCTGATCGCCGTGCCGTTTGCGATCCTTGCCCTCGTGTGTGTGCTGTTCATCAAGGAGGTCCCCCTGCGGACCACGATCGACGACCGCGACGAGCCCGTCGAGCCGGTCGGCGAGCAGGTCGGCGAGCGCGGCGCCACGGTGCCCGTCCCCGCGCAGGAGCTGCGATGAACCGCGCCGACACCCTGCGTGACCTCGAGAGCGAGGTCGGGGTCCTCATCCGTCGCGTACGCCGGGTGATCGGCGAGCGGGCCCGGCTGGTCCACCCCGAGCTGCAGCCGGCGTCCTACCTCATCCTCACCACGATCGCCCAGGGCGAGCCCGTGCGTGCCTCGGCCATCTCCGAGCTGTTCGACGTCGACAAGGGCGCGATCAGCCGGCAGGTCAAGCACCTCGTCGACCTCGGGCTGCTGGCCCACGAGAAGGACCCCGCCGACGCCCGCGCCACGCTGCTGTCGGTGACCGACGAGGCCCGCACCCGCATGGCCGACGTCACCGAGCACCGGCAGAAGCAGCTCAGCGACAAGCTGGCCGACTGGTCCGACGACGAGCTGTCGTCGTTCGTCTCCGAGCTGGGTCGCTACAACCGGGCGCTCAACGTCACCGAGCAGTCCTGACCCAGACGGCGGTGTCGGGCGGCAGCACCTCGCCGTCGACCGGGCCGCTGGCCAGCAGGAGGTCGCCGGCCGGCAACGGTGCGTCGGTGGCCCCGCAGTTGAGGGCGATCGTCACCTCGCCACGGGCGACGACCAGCACGTCGTCCTCGACACGCACCTCGACCGTGTCGGCCGGGGTCAGGTCGCGCCGCGCCGCCAGCGCCGCGCGGTAGAGCTCGATGGTCGAGCCCTTCACCCCGGTCTGGGCCTCGACCGTCAGCCCGGCCCAGTCGAGCGGCTGCGGGATCCAGGGCTGGGTGTCACCCGGGCCGAAGCCGTAGGGCGGGGCCTGGCCCGACCACGGCACCGGCACCCGGCAGCCGTCGCGACCGACCTCGCCCTCGGTCAGCTGGTGGCGCACCCACGACGGGTCCTGCCGGTCCTCGGGGGCGACGTCGACCTGCTCGAGGCCGAGCTCCTCGCCCTGGTAGAGGTAGGACGAGCCGGGCAGGCCCAGCATCGTCAGGGTCGCGGCCCGCGCCCGCGCCAGGCCCTGCGCGCCCCCGCCGTACCGGGTCGTGTGCCGGACGACGTCGTGGTTGCTCAGCACCCAGGTCGGGCTGGCGTCGACGGGCTCGAGGGCTGCGAAGGTGCCGGTGACGACGTCGGCGAACGCCGTCGCCGACCACGGGGCCAGCAGCCACGCGAAGTTGAACGCCTGCTGCATCTCGTCGGGGCGCACGTAGGCGGCCATCGACTCGGGCGTGCGGGTCCAGGCCTCGGCCACCGTCATCCGGTCGCCGTCGTAGTCGGCCAGCACGCGGTGCCAGCGCCGGTAGACGTCGTGGACCTCGGGCTGGTCCCACATCGGCTCGTCGACCTGGGTGCGCTCGACCATCGGGGCGTCCGGGCCCGGCGGCGGCAGCACCTGCTCCTGGTCGCGCAACGACGCCTCCTTGAGCAGCCCGTGGGCGACGTCGACCCGGAAGCCGTCGGCGCCGCGGTCGAGCCAGAACCGCAGCACGGCCTCGAACATGTCGCCGATCTCGGGGTTGCGCCAGTCGAGGTCGGGCTGGCTGGTGTCGAAGAGGTGGAGGTACCACTGGCCGTCGGGCACCCGGGTCCACGCGGGTCCGCCGAAGACCGACCGCCAGTTGTTGGGCGGCTCGCTGCCGTCGGGCCCGCGACCGTCGCGGAACAGGTAGCGCGCGCGCTCGGGGCTCCCGGGTGCGGCCGCCAGCGCCGCCCGGAACCACACGTGCTCGTCGGAGGTGTGGTTGGGCACGAGGTCGACGATGACCTTGAGGTCGTGCGCGTGGGCCTGCGCGACCAGCGCGTCGGCGTCCTCGAGGGTGCCGAAGAGCCGGTCGACGTCGAGGTAGTCGGCCACGTCGTAGCCGTGGTCGTGCTGGGGCGAGGTGTAGAACGGCGTGATCCACACGGCGTCGACGCCGAGGTCGCGCAGGTAGGGCAGTCGGCTGGTGATGCCGGGCAGGTCGCCCACGCCCGGGCCGCCGCCGCGCGTACCCGACGAGGCGAAGCTGCGCACGTAGACCTGGTAGACGACGGCGTCGCGCCACCACTCGCGGTGCCGGCCGAGGGTGCTCACGCGAAGTCCTTCGGGTCGACAGCGAACCACACGTGCTCGGCCGACCCGAGCACGCGTCCGCTGGCGGACAGCAGGGTCGAGGCGGTGAACGTGCGCCGCCCCTCTGTGCGCCGGGCGCCCCCGACCACGACGTGCTGCTCGCCGACGCGGGGCAGGTCGCGCACCTGCGCGGTCATCGAGCCGAGCACCATCAGCCGCTCCTCGAGGTCGCCGGCCCAGCCGCCGACGCAGTCGAGCGCGGCCCAGGTGACCGCCAGCGACGCGGTGTCGTCGCCGAGCCCGGCGTGCGGGGTCCAGGTCGCAGCCACCCGCGCCCGGCCCTCGGCGTCGTCGGCGACACGACCGGGGAAGATCCGCAGCCCGTCGCCCTCCTGGCGGGCGGTGCCGCAGACGAAGCAGGTCGGGAAGGGGTGCGAGGTGAGCCCGGCGTACGACGCCTCCGCGGCCCGCGCGGTGGTCGCGTCGACCGCCTCCACGGCGGCGACGTCGGTCTCGACCGGCGCCGCCTCCGCGACGAGCACGTCACCGTGCAGGGCGCGGGCGGTCTCGACCCCGCGCTCGTCATCGACCAGCTCGACGCGCAAAGGCACGTCGAGCGGCGGCGGCACCCGCAGCATCACCCGCACCGGGCCGGGAGCGAGGTAGGCCGCCAGCGCGCCCGCCGTCCAGCCGCCGTTGCCGGAGGAGGGCGGTCCGCAGTAGCGCGCGGCGATGGTCAGGGGAGGAAGCGTCCGAGGCACACCCGTCACGCTAGCGGTCGACGTCGAGTCGGCGTTCGTGCTCAGTCCCAACGCCGACTCGACGTGATCCGACTTCACCTCAACGCCGACTCGACCCGACGGGCGCTACTTGATGGCCTGGTAGCGGTCGAGGGCCTCCTGGCGCTCGGCCTTGTGGTCG
>CALRVO020000435.1:0-4096 GCA_943371595.1 Sphingomonas paucimobilis | reverse complement strand
CGACGACCTCGCCCGGCTGCGCAGCCGCGTCAACCTGGCCGCCACCGGCGAGGTGATCGCCGAGGCGGTCACCGCCCTCAAGGCCCTCGCCGACGAGCCCACGGGCGACAGCCCGGGCGAGCCCGTCGACCACACCACGCGCGTCGTCCGGGTGCTCGTCGAGGCGATGAGCGACCACCGCTCCGACGAGCGGGTCGCCGTCGGCGGCGCCGCCAACCTCGCGCGCTACGGCGACAGCTTCGAGTCCGCCGTCCGCCCGGTGCTCGAGGCGCTCGAGGAGCACGTCGTGCTGCTCAAGCTGCTCGGTGAGGCCAGCCCCTCGGGCACCGTCACCGTCCGCATCGGCGCCGAGGGCCCCATGCAGGACTTCGCCGCGACCAGCGTCGTGGCCACCGGCTACGGCCCCCACGACGACGCCCTGGCCACCCTCGGCATCGTCGGCCCGACCCGGATGGACTACCCCGGCACGATGGCGGCGGTCCGAGCCGTCGCCCGCTACGTCTCGCGGATCCTCGACGAGTCCTGACCCGACCGTCGCGCCGCCGCCACACACCCACCCACGCACGAAGGAACGCCGTTGAGCCAGGACCCGTACGCCCTCCTCGGAGTCGAGCACGACGCGGACGCCGACACGATCAAGAAGGCCTATCGCAGGCTCGCGCGCCAGCTGCACCCCGACGTCAACCCCGACCCGGCGACGCAGGAGAAGTTCAAGGAGGTCACCGCCGCCTACGAGGTGCTCTCCGACCCGCAGAAGCGCGCCGCGTTCGACCGCGGCGGTGACCCGTTCGGTGGCGCCGGCTTCGGCGGCGGCCAGGGCGCCGGCTTCTCGTTCACCGACATCATGGACGCCTTCTTCGGCGGCCAGGGCGGCGCCAGCGGCGGACGCGGCCCGCGCTCGCGCGTGCGCCGCGGCCAGGACGCCCTGATCCGCATCGAGGTCGATCTGGCCGAGGCGGCCTTCGGCGTCTCCCGCGAGCTTAAGGTCGACACCGCGGTGCTCTGCGAGACCTGCCACGGCGGCGGGGCCGCCCCGGGCAGCGAGCCGGTCCCGTGCGAAACCTGCCGCGGCCAGGGCGAGGTCGCCCACGTGCAGCGCTCGTTCCTCGGCGAGGTCCGCACCCTGCGGCCGTGCGCGGCCTGCCGCGGCTTCGGCACGATCATCCCCGAGCCGTGCCGCGAGTGCTCCGGCGACGGCCGGGTCCGCTCGCGGCGCACCCTGACCGTCAAGATCCCCGCCGGCGTCGACACCGGCACCCGCGTCCAGCTCGCCGAGCAGGGCGAGGTCGGCCCCGGCGGCGGCCCGGCCGGTGACCTCTACGTCGAGATCCAGGTCGCCCCGCACCCGACCTTCGTGCGCCACGGCAACGACCTGCACTGCACCGTCACGCTGCCGATGAGCGCCGCGGCCCTCGGCACCACCCTGACCCTGCCGACCCTCGAGGCCGACGTCGAGAACGGCGCGGGGTCGGGGGTCGAGACGTCCTTCGAGCTCGAGATCGGCGCCGGCACCCAGTCGGGCACCGAGCAGGTCCTGCGCGGCCGCGGGGTCCCCGGACTCCGCGGCGGTCGCGGCGACCTCGTCGTCACGACCATCGTCGAGACCCCGACCCGCCTCGACGCCCGCCAGGAGGAGCTGCTGCGCGAGCTCGCCGCCCTGCGCGGCGAGGAGCAGCCGACGGGTCAGGTCAAGGCGCAGCAGAAGGGCGTCTTCGGTCGCCTCTTCGGGCACTGACGGGGCCTGACGTGTCGCTGCCGGTGCACCTCGTCCCCACGCTCGACGGGGTCGGCCCCGGGGACACCGTGGTCGTCGAGGGCGACGAGGCCCACCACGCCGTCGCCGTACGACGGCTGCGCGCGGGTGAGCAGGTCGTGCTCACCGACGGGGCCGGCGCGACCGTGGTCGGCACGGTCGCGGCGACCGGCAAGCGCGTGCTCGAGGTCGTCGCCGACGAGGTGACCCGCCGGCCCGAGCCGTCACCGCAGGTCGTGGTGGTGCAGGCCCTGCCCAAGGGTGACCGCGGCGAGCTCGCCGTCGAGGTGCTCACCGAGGTCGGCGTCGCCACGGTCGTGCCGTGGGCCGCGTCGCGCTCGGTCGCGGTCTGGAAGGGCGAGCGCGCCGACAAGTCCCTGGGCCGCTGGCGCTCCACGGCCCGCGAGGCCGCCAAGCAGGCCCGTCGCCCGTGGCACCCGACGGTGACCTCGCTGGCCTCCACCGACGGGGCCGTCGCGCTCGTCGCCGGCGCCGACCTCGCCGTCGTGCTCCACGAGGACGCCACCGCGACGCTCGGCTCGCTCACCGTCCCGGCCACCGGCCGGGTCGTCGTGGTCGTCGGGCCCGAGGGCGGCCTGACCGACGACGAGGTCGCCGCCTTCACCGCGGCCGGCGCCCACGTCGTACGGCTGGGCAGCGAGGTGCTGCGCACCTCCACCGCCGGGCTCGCCGCGGTGTCGGCCCTGCTGTCGCGCACCGACCGCTGGGCCTGACCCGCGGGGGTCACTCGACGACGAAGGTCCGGGTGTCCTCGAAGGGGCCGGGGCCCTCGCCGCCGGAGGGGTCGTCGGTGCGGGCGACGAGGGTGTAGGTGCCGGGCGGGAAGGCGCTGATGTCGACCTGGGCGCTGAAGGGGTAGAGCTGGTCACCGAACTGCTCGGCGGTCGCGAAGTCGCTGAGCATCTCGCGACCCGAGGAGTCGAGCACCGCGTAGGGCACCGTCGCCTCGAACGAGCTGGCCACGCCCTCGACGGCGAGGGTGCCGGCGGCGGTGGCGCCCTCCTGGGGCGTCGTCAGGCTGACCAGGGCGAGCACGTCGAGCTCGGGGGCGGCCTCGACCCCCTTGCCGGTCGGCTGGCCGAAGAGGTCGGCGGGGCTGCCGTCGGCGAGCCGGGTGCGCACCGGGTCGCGCGTCTGGGCGGTGCCCTGCAGCGTGTAGACCAGCGACTGGACCGCGAGCCGCGACTCCTGGGCCGAGGTGCCCTTGCCGGCGGTGAGCGGGGAGTCCTCGCCGAGCGTGACGACGATCGCGCCGTCCTCCTGGCTGATCGACTGGATCGTGACGCCCTGCAGCAGGGTGCCGTAGTCGGGGTCGAGCGCGTCGCCGGCCACGAGCAGCGCCGCGGCCTCCTCGAGCGGGTTGTCGCCCTCGACCGCGCGGAACTCGCGGTAGAGACGCGGGCCCATCGGGGTGTCACCGGTGAAGTAGACCGGGGCGGCCACGGTGTCCGGGGCGGACTCGGTCGCGGGCGCCGTGGGCTCCGTGCCGTCCGAGGTCGCCGCGCTGCTGCCGGGCTCGGTCGTGCCGGCCGGGTCGGAGGCGGTGTCGGACGACGCCGGCTCGGGGTCGTCCTCGCCGCAGCCGACCAGCAGGCCGAGGCCGAGGGGCACTGCGAGCGTCAGAGCGGCCGTGCGTGTCCTGAGGTTCATGTGCTCATCCTCCTGTCAGGGCGTCGCTATTCGACGGTGATCGTGCGCGTGTCGACGCCTGCGCCGGAGCCCTCGGCGCCGCCGGTGGGGTCGTCGGTGGTGCACGTGAGCGAGTACCGGCCCGGCGGCACGGGATTCTTGCCGCCGAGGTCGATGCGCACCTCCCAGGGGAAGAGCCGCGGCTCCATCCAGCCGTCGGCCTGTCCGACGTAGGGCCCGTAGGCGCCGCCGTCGTCGCCGACGTAGAGCCAGCACGCGACGCTCGCCTCGAACCCGTTGCTCAGCCCGGTCGCCGTGAAGGACCCCGAGTACGTCGCCCCCTCGGCCGGGGTGGTGATGCTCAGGTGGCTGAGCACCTCGAGGTCGGGTGCCCGCTCGACCGGCCGGATCGGGGTGGCGCGCCCGTCGGCCCACTCGAGCTCCACCGGCAGGTCCGCCGTGGCCCCCTGGGCCAGCGTCCAGACGAGCTGTTGGCGGGCGAGGTCGTCGTCGACCGGGCCCCCGGTCACCCGCACGACCACCCGGTCGGGCTCCACGGCGTACGACGCGAGCGAGCCCTGCGGCCACAGCGTGCGGTAGTCGGGGTCTCGAGGGGTTCTCGTCAGCAGGGCCAGCGGGCCGACGTCGTCGCGGGGTTGCTCCGGGTAGAGCACCGAGTCCGGGGCGTCCGGA
>CALRVO020000434.1:0-4102 GCA_943371595.1 Sphingomonas paucimobilis | reverse complement strand
GCGCGGGCACTGGCACGCGGGACCGCCGCGACCTGTGAGTCGTCAGGCTCGGCGTACTGCGTCGCGCCGCCTGCGTGACGATCGGGGAGGCCAGGACGTCACCGACCCGCCGGTCGGGTGGGCGACGGCCGTGAGGCGCAGCTGGGCGGCGTGTGCCTCGAGGGACGCGACGACCCGGGCGCGCTGGTCAGGTGGTCGGGCGCGATCTCCGTGGGTCGGGGTTGTCAGGGAGTTCTGGGTCGTTGTCAGGGGGAACATCCCCTGACAACGGCCAAATTCCCCGGGCGACCGGGGAATTTGCATCCCCCCGGGAGGTCAAAACACCAAGAGCCCCGCCGTACTCACCCGGCGGGGCTCTCGAGGTGCTGCGCGACGACCGTCAGGCGGCCAGGTCGGGGTCGCCCAGGCGGCGCAGCTTCTGCAGCGCCTCGCGCTCGAGCTGGCGGACCCGCTCGGCGGAGATGCCGTGCTTGGTGCCGATGTCGGCGAGCTTGTGCTGGCGACCGTCGACCAGGCCGTAGCGGGAGCGGATGATGTCGGCGGCCCGCTCGTCGAGCTGGCCGACCAGGCTGTTGAGCCGGTCGCGCGACTCGGTGTCGAGCACCGACAGGTCGGGGGAGGGGGAGGTCTCCTGGGCCATCAGGTCGCCCAGCGAGGTGTCGCCGTCCTCGTCGACGGGGGTGTCGAGGCTGACGTGCTCGCGGCCCCAGGCCATCAGGTCGAGCACGCGGTCGACCTCCATGCCGAGCTCGGCGGCGATCTCGGCCGGGTCGGGGTCACGGCCCAGCTGGCGCTCGAGGGTGCGGCGGGCGCCGCCGACCTGGTTGAGCTCCTCGACGACGTGCACGGGCAGCCGCACGACGCGGGCCTGCTGGGCGATGCCGCGGGTGATGGCCTGACGCACCCACCACGTGGCGTAGGTCGAGAACTTGTAGCCCTTGGTGTAGTCGAACTTCTCGACCGCACGGATCAGGCCGGTGTTGCCCTCCTGGATCAGGTCGAGCATCGGCATCTGCGCACGGCCGTACTTGCGGGCGATCGAGACGACCAGGCGCAGGTTGGCGGTGATGAACGTGTCGACGGCCTTGCGACCCTCCTCGGCGAGCCACTCGAGCTCCTCCTCGGTGGCGCGCATCGGGGCGCCGCCCTTCTTGCGTCCGACACGTCCCTCGGCCAGCAGGGCCTCGGCCATCAGGCCGGCCTCGATGGTCTTGGACAGCTCGACCTCCATGGCCGCGTCGAGCAGGGGGTTGCGGGCGATCTCGTCGAGGTAGAGGCCGACGCTGTCGCGGCCCTCGATCTCGCGCGTTGCGGTCCGGGTAGCCATGGGGACCCTCCTTCGGTCGTGCAGCCGACCTTGCGGCCACGTCTGTACCAACGTTCGTGCGACGAGGTGGATTCCCACATCACCCGGAAGGCATCGCATCTCGTGCGAGGGCTTCGCTTGGAACGACGCTTCGGATGGCTCCAGAGTTGCCGGAAGGCCCAGATCTCAGGGACTTCTCAGGGCTGGCGCCCGACCAGGGGGCAAACGCTCAGGATCAGGCCAGCCCCATCACGTCGAGGATCCACGCGAGGGTGAAGGCGCGGTCCTTCCAGGCCTGGTAACGCCCCGACACGCCACCGTGCCCGGCCGACATCTCGACCTTGAGCAGCACGTCGACGTCGCTGGCCTCGGCGCGCAGCCGGGCCACCCACTTGGCGGGCTCGACGTAGAGCACGCGGGTGTCGTGCAGCGAGGTCTCGGCGAGGATGCGCGGGTAGGCGTGGGACCCGACGTTGTCGTAGGGCGAGTAGGCCGCGATCGTGTCGTACGCCGCCGCGTCGGCCTCGGGGTTGCCCCACTCGTCGTACTCGGTGACGGTCAGCGGCAGGCTCGCGTCGAGCATCGAGGTGAGCGGGTCGACGAACGGCACCTGCGCGACGAGCCCGGCGAAGGCGTCGGGGGCCTGGTTGGCGACGGCGCCGATGAGCAGGCCACCGGCGCTGCCGCCCTCGCCGACCAGGCGGTCGGCGGTGGTCCAGCCGGTGTCGACCAGGTGCCGCGCACAGGCGATGAAGTCGTCGAAGGTGTGCTGCTTGTGGGCGAGCTTGCCGTCGTCGTACCAGCGGCGGCCCATCTCGCCACCGCCGCGCACGTGGGCGATCGCGAAGGCCGCACCGCGGTCGAGCAGCGAGAGCCGGGCGATCGAGAACGCCGGGTCGTTGGACATCTCGTAGGCGCCGTAGGCGTACAGGTGCAGCGGGACCGGGTCTCCGGACGCGCGGGCGTCGCGACGGCAGACCAGCGAGATCGGCACCTGCTCGCCGTCGACCGAGGTCGCCCAGAGACGGTGCTCCTCGTAGTCGCCGCGGTCGTAGCCGCCGAGCACGGGGGCCCGCTTGAGCAGGGCCAGCTCGCGGGTGCGCACGTCGTAGTCGTAGACCGACGACGGCACCGCCATCGTGACGTAGCCCAGGCGCACCGTGGGCTGGTCGAAGCGCGGGTTGGCGCCCGACCCCACGGTGTAGACCTCCTCGTCGAACTCCACGAGGTAGTCGTCGCTGATCGCGGAGCGGTCGTCGGTGGCGCTGTCGTCGAGCTCGAGGATGCGCAGCTGGGTCAGCCCGTTGCTGCGCTGGTGGACCACGAGGTGGCCGGCGAAGGCGTCGACGTCCTCGAGCCGGGTGGCCGGGTCGTGGGGGATGAGCGGGACCCAGCCCGAGCGGGGGGTCGGCTCCGGGGGAGTGACGGCCAGCTCGAAGTCGGGTCCGGTGGCGTTGTGCATGACCAGGAACCGGTCCCGGCCGCCGAGGACCGCGTGCTCGAGGGAGTACTCCACCCCCTCCTCGCGGGCCGCGAAGACCCGGAAACCGGCCTCGGGGCCCTCGGGGGCGTCGGCGTCGAGCACGTGGTACTCGGACGTGGTCTTGGAGCCCGAGGCGATCACCAGGAAGCGGTCGCTGCGGGTGCGGCCGCAGCCCACCCAGAACCGTCCGTCGGTCTCGTGGAAGACCAGCTCGTCGTCGGCCTGGGTGGTGCCCACCCGGTGCCGCCAGACCTTGTCGGCGCGCCACGACTCGTCGACGGTCGTGTAGTAGAGGTGCTCACCGGCCCGGTCCCAGGTGCCGCCGCCGAGGGTGCCGGTGATCTCGTCGTCGAGCAGGTCACCGGTGGCGAGGTCCTTGAAGCGGATCGTGTAGCGCTCGTCGCCGACGACGTCGACGGCGTAGGCGAGCAACCGGCTGTCGGGGCTGATCGTCGAGCCCCCGAGGGAGAAGAAGTCGTGGCCCTGGGCGAGGGCGTCGAGGTCGAGCAGCACCTCCTCGCCGGGCAGGGCGGGCTGGTCGGGGGTGGCGTCCTCGGCCGGCTGCGGCGGCGTCCAGTCGTCGGGGCCGTCGACCGGGACCCGGCAGCTGGCGCCGTACTCGCGGCCCTCGAAGGACCGTCCGTAGTACCAGTGGTCGCGCACCCGCGTGGGCACCGACAGGTCGGTCTCGCGCGTGCGGGCCTTGATCTCGCCGTAGACGGCCTCGCGCAGGTCGGCCAGGTGGGCGGTGCGCTGCTCGGCCCAGGCGTTCTCGGCCTCGAGGTGGGCCAGCACCTCGGGCGACTCCTTGTCACGAAGCCAGTCGTAGTCGTCGGTGCGGCTGCGGCCGTGGTGCTCGGTGGTGACCGGGCGGCGCGCTGCCGTGGGAGGCGACACCGGCGTCGCGTCAGGGGAAACAGGCATGCCCGAGACCGTAGCCGTCTGGGAGAGTCGGCCCATGGCCGACCTCACCCTGACCCCCGTCGCCGACCCGCCGCTCGACGAGCTCGTCGAGCACCTCGTCGTACGCCGCCACCTCGGTGAGCAGGCCGACCCCGAGCGGGCCCGCGAGGCCGCGCAGGCCATGGTCGACCGCATCCGCGAGCGGACCCAGGCACTCGACGTACGCCGCGACGACGACACGGTCGGGCGGGTGTGGCTGGTCGAGCAGGGCGACGACCAGGCGGTGCTGTGCCTGGCGCTCGACGACCCCCGGCACGCGCCGGCGGTGCGCGGGCTGGTCGAGGAGCTGGCCCGCGGCCTCGACGCCCGCCGCCTGACGGTGGGGGTCTTCCCGGGCGACCCGGCGACCG
>CALRVO020000433.1:0-4109 GCA_943371595.1 Sphingomonas paucimobilis | reverse complement strand
CGAGACGCTCGGTCCGCGCTTCTCCCGCCCCGACCGTGGCCTGGTCACCCGGCCCGGTGTCCACGAGGTCGGCGACTACCGCGCCAACGTCGACGACCGGGTCCGCGACCTGGTCAGCCGCCTCGACGGCGGCACCCTCGACAAGCTGGGCGCGACGATCGAGCTCGGCTTCCACCACGAGCAGCAGCACCAGGAGCTGCTCCTGGTGGACATCAAGCACGTGCTCTCGCGCAACCCGCTCCAGCCGGTCTACGCCGGCACTCCCCCACCGCCCAGCGAGCCCGACGAGCTGGGCTGGGTCGACGTCGAGGGCGGTCTGGTCGAGGTCGGCCACCGCGGCGCCGGCTTCTCCTTCGACAACGAGCTCCCGCTGCACCGCCAGTGGCTCGAGCCCTACCGGCTCGCCGACCGGCTGGTGACCAACGCCGAGTGGCTCGACTTCATGGCCGACGGCGGCTACCGGCGCCACGAGCTGTGGCTGTCCGACGGCTGGTCGAAGGTCAACGGCGAGGCGTGGGACTCCCCGCTCTACTGGACCGAGCGCGACGGGGTCTGGCTCGAGCACACCCTGCACGGCACCTGGCCGGTCGACCCCGGCGCGCCGGTGTGCCACGTCAGCTTCTACGAGGCCGAGGCGTTCGCGACCTGGGCCGGCAAGCGGCTGCCCACCGAGGGTGAGTGGGAGCACGCCGTCGTCTCGACGGGGGCCGCCGGCGGCGGGCCCGAGCTCGAGACCTTCCACCCGCGCACGGCGGGCCCCGCCACCGGTGGCCTGCGCCAGGTGCACGGCGACTGCTGGGAGTGGACGGCCTCGGCCTACCACCCCTACCCCGGCTTCCACCCGCCCGCCGGCGCGATCGGCGAGTACAACGGCAAGTTCATGTCCAACCAGATGGTGCTGCGCGGCGGGTGCGCGCTGACCCCGCCGGGCCACGCCCGCACCACCTACCGCAACTTCTTCCCGCACGCCGCCCGCTGGGCGGTCTCCGGCGTGCGCCTCGCCGACGGAGGTGCTCCCCGATGACGGAGCTCAAGGTGTCCGTGCTCGTCGACAGCGACTGGGCGTCCGGCTCCCTCGTCGACGACGTACGCCGCGGGCTCGGCTCGCACCCGCTGCGGCTGCCCCCCAAGTGGCTCTACGACGACGAGGGCTCGCGGCTCTTCGACGAGATCACCCGCCTCCCGGAGTACTACCCCACCGAGGCCGAGCGGGCGATCCTGCAGGCCCACGCCGGCGACATCGTCGCGGCCAGCGGCGCGACCACCGTGGTCGAGCTCGGCTCCGGCACCAGCGACAAGACCCGCACCCTGCTCGACGCGTTCGCGGCGGCCGACCGGCTGCGGCGCTTCGTGCCGGTCGACGTCTCCGAGCAGACCCTGCGCGACGCCGCCACCATGCTCAGCGAGCGCTACCCCGGCCTGGCCGTCGAGGCGCTGGTCGGCGACTTCACCCTCCACCTCGGGCACCTGCCGCCCAACGAGCCGGGTCAGCGGCGGATGGTCGCCTTCCTCGGCGGCACCATCGGCAACCTCTACGTCGAGGAGCGCGCGGCCTTCCTCGGGGCGCTGGCCGACTCGCTCGAGCCGGGCGACTCGCTGCTGCTCGGCACCGACCTGGTCAAGCCGGTCGACCGGCTGGTGGCGGCCTACCACGACAGCCAGGGCGTCACCGCGCAGTTCGTGCGCAACTGCCTGGCCGTCCTCAACCGCGAGCTCGACGCCGACTTCGACCTCGGCGCCTTCTCCTACGTGCCGTTCTGGGACGGCCACATGGAGCGGATGGACCTGCGGCTGCGTGCCGAGTCGCCGCAGCAGGTGTCGATCCCGGGCGCCGGGCTCGAGCTCGACCTGCACGTCGGGGAGGAGCTCCGGGTCGAGATCTCCACCAAGTTCCGCCCCGACGGCATCCGCGCCGAGCTCGAGGCCGCCGGCTTCGAGCTGGTCGAGCTCTTCACCGACCCGGCCGACGACTTCGCGCTGACCCTGGCCCGGCTCGCCTAGGCCCGGGCTCGGTCTCGGTCTCGGTCAGGAGACCGGCGCGCTCCGCAGCGAGGCCGACGCGTCGTCGTACCCGGGCTTGCTGGCGCTCACCACGACCCGCAGGCGGGCGCCCCGGTCGGCGCGGGTCACCCGGTAGTCCGGCCGGGTGGCCCGGGTGATCGAGGTGCGGCCGCGGTACCACTGGTAGCTCACCTCGACGGCCCGCGGCGACCACGACCCCGCCGTGACCGAGAGGCGGCGTCCGACCGCGGCGCGGCCGGTGAGCACCGGGGTTCCGCGCAGCTCGAGGGCGCCGGCCCGGACTTTGCGGGTCGGGGCCGAGACCGCGGTGCCGGCGGTCCAGCCGCTCGCCCTGGCGACCACGACGACCGACACCTTCTGGCCGAGTGCGCGCGCCCCGGGCACGTAGGTCGGGCGGGTCGCGCCCGGGACCGACCGGCCCCCGACGAGCCACTGGTAGCGCACCTTGACGTCGCGCGGCCTCCAGGTGCCCGGCGTGGCGCTGAGTGTCTCGCCGACCCGGGCGACCCCGACCACGCGCGGCGGGGTCGCCACCCGGACCGTGTGGCTGCCCGCGCTGAGCCGGTCGTACGACGCCGCGTAGGCACCCTGCAGCAGCCCGTCGACCTGGGGCTGTCCGCCGGCGCGGTGACCGCCGGCGGGGTGGTGCGGGTCGTGCGAGGCCACGAGGGCCGAGGTGGAGCCGGCGGCGCCGAGCACCAGCACGGCGACGGCGGTCGGGACGAGGCGGCCGAGCTTCACGGGAGTCTCCTGGGGGTGGGGGTGGCACGACGGTAGGAGCCGGTCGGGCCCGGCGCCGGACTTCGCCGCGCCCCTGGCCCCTCTGGGCCAGGAGGTCCGACCGATCGGCGTACGTCGACCCGGCCGGCCGGGTGCGAGGCTGGGGCGGTGGGCCGGACCGGACGACTGCCGGCGACCGGACCCCTGGCGCTGGGCCTGCTCGTGGCGGCCCCGCTGGCGTCGGTGCCCGGGGGCTTCTCCGGCCACGTGCCCGCGCAGCTGCTCGTCGTCGCCCTCGGCTGCCTGGCGGCCCTGGCCGCACGCCCGGTCGGCACGCTGCCCCGCCCCCTGGTGGCGGTCGGGGCGGCCTGGCTCCTCGTGCTGGTCGTCGCCGCCCTGGCCGGCGAGACGCCGGTGGCGTCGCTGGTCGGTCGGTGGCCGCGCTACGAGGGGGTCCCGGTGCTCGCGCTGTACGCCGCAGCCGCCTGGGCCGGCGCCCGCGTCGTACGCACCGACGAGCCGTGGCTCGGTCGGGCCCTGGCGGCCGGTTCGGTCGTGCTCGCGGTCGCGTCGCTGGTCGACGTGGCCGGGGGTGACGGTCGCGGCGGCTCGCTCCTGGGCAACGCCAGCGACCAGGGCGCGGTGGGCATGATGGCGGCGCTGGTGCTCGCCCGGCCGGCGGTGCGGGACCGGTCGCCGGTCGAGGTCGTCGGCCTGGTCGCGGCGCTGGCCACGGTCGCCGCGTCGGGCTCGCGCACCGCCCTCGTGCTCACCGTCGTCGGCCTCGTGGTGCTGCTCGCGCGGGTGGCCCTGCTGCCGCTGGCCGGGCTGGTCGCGGTGGCGCTGGCCGTGCCGTCGACGCGCGACCGGCTGCTCGGCACGGCGACCGGCGGGGCCCGGCTCGACCAGTGGCACCTGACCCTGGGCCTCGTCGCGGACCACCCGTGGCTCGGCCTCGGCCCGAGCCGCTACGCCGACGTGTTCCCGGCCTACGAGAGCGCCGGGTTCGTCCGCTTCACCGGGCCGTCGGTGCTCGCCGACTCACCGCACTCCGTGGTGCTGCAGGTCGCGGTGGCGGGCGGGGCCACCCTGCTGGCCGTCTCGGCGGTGGGGGTCGTCCTCGTCGCCCGCCGCTGCGCTGCCGCGGTCCGTGCCGACGCAGCGGTGCTGCCGCTGGTCGTCGCGGTCGCGGCCTACCTGCTGTCGGTGGCGGTCAACTTCACCACCGCCGGCCCGACGTGCCTGGCCGCGGTGCTGCTCGGCGCGGCCGTCGCGGTGCCGGTCCGTGGCCTCGACCGTGACCGTGAGGTCTCCTGGGTGGCCGTGCCCGGCTCGCTGCTGCTCGTGGGGGCCGCCGTGCTGGCAGC
>CALRVO020000432.1:0-4116 GCA_943371595.1 Sphingomonas paucimobilis | reverse complement strand
GCGGCCTCCCGGGTCGCCGGCAGCGTCGAGGCCCGCCGGGGCCGCGCGCGCACCGACACCGACCTGCCCGCCCGCCTGGTCGTCGGCGACTCCGACATCGCGCCCGACCTGCGGCTGCTGTCGAGCCCCGACTTCCTCAACGCCGACGTCGCCGACCTCAGCCGTGGCCCCAACCGGTGGAGCCCCGGCCGCTCGACCAACGGCACCAACGCGTCCTACGACGCCGTCCTCAACGGCATCCTCGACGACTGGTCCGCCCTCGACCCGGCGGCCGTGCTGGTCGCCGGCGACCTCGTCAACGGCCGCTGGGGCTTCGACGACCAGCGCACCGGCACCTTCGGACCGGTCGGCACGCTCGCCGAGAAGCGCGCAGCGCTGCGCCGCGCAGCCCGCACCTACTACCCCCAGTGGCAGCAGCGCTTCGACGACCACGACCTCGCGGTCTTCCCGAGCATCGGCGACCACGAGTACGGCGACAACCCCTTCGGCCCCGGCAAGCGCGATCTGGCCCCGACCTTCCGCCAGGAGTTCGCCCGCCAGTTCACCACCAACCCCGACGGCACCCCCCGCTTCGCCGACCGCCCGTCCGGCCCGGCCCGCGGCACCGCGTTCGCCGGCCGCCCGAGCCCCGACCTGCAGATCGTCTCGCTCGACGTCTTCGACATCACCCGCGACCGCGCCCGGATCCGCATCGACCGCCAGCAGATGCAGTGGCTCAAGCGGGTCCTGGCCAAGGCCCAGCGCGACCAGGTCGACTGGGTCATCGTCGAGAGCCACGTGCCGATCGCGTTCCCGGTCCGCAACCGCGCCTCCAGCGCACTGCACTACGAGAACGGCACCGACTCCAACCTGTGGAAGGTGCTGCAGCGCTACGGCGTCGACCTCTACCTGAGCGGCGAGGTGCACGACTCCCAGCTGGTCGCCCAGGACGGCATCGTGCAGATCAGCCACGGCGGCGCGTTCCA
Source organism: Sphingomonas paucimobilis (assembly GCA_943371595.1). Lineage (GTDB taxonomy): Bacteria > Actinomycetota > Actinomycetes > Propionibacteriales > Nocardioidaceae > Nocardioides. The sequence goes on along the minus strand of CALRVO020000432.1, from coordinate 3,151 downwards.
GTTCGGCCTGACCACCGCCCTGGTCCTCGACTTCTACGGTGACACCGCCTACCTGACGCTGCGCGACTACGACGTCCGCACCCGCGAGGAGGGCCCCCGGCCGTGGGAGACCCGGCGCCAGGGCCTGCCCGGCAGCGTCACGACCGGCCGCGGCCCGGTCGTCATCGGCACGGCGATCATCAGCGGCGGCCGGCTGCTGTCCACCAGCGGGATCCTGACGCCCGTCCCCTGAGCCTGGTCCAGACCCCTCCCACGGGGCCGCCCGAGCGGCTAGTCTCGCCAGGCATGAAGCGGGCCCACCTGCCGTCGTACAAGTCAGCCGACCGCAGCGCCGGTCTCGACCCGGAGGCCGACTGCGAGCAGGTCTACCGGGCCCTGGCCTCCCTCGAGTTCCCGTGGGACCTCACCCAGGCGCTCAGCTTCGCGCTCTTCCGCACCTACGCGGTGCCGAGCATCGGGCGGCTGCTCGACGAGACCGGGCAGTTCACCACCGCCTGCCAGAAGCGCTACGACGACACCGTGCTGCTGCTCGACGCACCGCTCACCCACGGGCTCGACAGCCCGCAGGGCCGCGCCGGCATCCGCCGGGTCAACCAGATGCACGCGATGTACGACATCAGCAACGACGACATGCGCTACGTGCTGTCGACCTTCGTGGTGGTGCCCAAGCGGTGGCTCGACGACTACGGCTGGCGCCCCCTGACCGACGGCGAGCTGACCGCGTCGGTCCACTACTACCGGGCGCTGGGCCGACGGATGGCGATCAAGGACGTCCCGGAGACCTACGAGGCGTTCGCCGACCTGATGGACACCTACGAGCGCGACCACTTCGGCTACGACGCGGGCGGACGCCGGGTGGCCGACGCGACCCTCGAGCTGATGGTCTCGTTCTACCCGCGGCCGGCCGCCGCCGGCGTCCGCCTGTTCAGCCGCGCACTCATGGACGACCCGTTGCTCGCCTCGTTCGCCTACGACGCCCCCTCGCCGCTGGCCCGCCGACTCTCCCGGGCCGCCCTGCGGGCCCGGGCCCGCGTCGTCGGCGTCCTGCCGCCGCGGCGGCAGCCGCAGCGTGCGATCGACACCCCCCAGGTCCGCAGCTACACCGGGTCGCCCGACCTGTCGGCGATGGGCACCTTCGCGCCCGGCTGCCCCGTCGGGGCCGGCCTGGCCCGGACGGCGGCAGCGACGGCGACGGCGCCTACGGCCGTCTGACGGCGGGCTCGTCGCGCTCGAGGACGGCGTCCCACGCGTCGTTGAGCGCCTGCAGCCCCTCGATCAGCGTGGCGGCCCGCTCGGGCCCGAGCTCGTCGAGCGCCGCCCGGATCGTGCCGGCGCGGATCATCCCGTCGTGGCGGTAGGCCGCCGCCCCGGCCGCGGTCGGCCGCACCAGCCTGCTGGCGCTGCCCTCGACGTCGTAGCGCTCCAACCACCCGGCGGCGATCGCCGCGTTGACCTGGCGGTTGACCGTCGACTGCTCGAGGTCGAGGTCGTGCGCGAGCCGTCGCAGCGTGCGGGGGTCGCCGTCGTCGAGGACCCAGAGCAGGCGGAAGGCGGAGTTCTCCAGGACCACGCCCTCGTAGACGTGCCGGCGTCGTCGCTGCAGGCGCAGCAGCTGGTCGCCCAGTGCGGTGACCTCGGCGAGCGGGTCGGGCACGTCGGTGGTCATGGTCACGAATTCTTCCAGGTCGAGGAGAGATGTGTACCGTACACATCGTGGACTCCCGTCACTCCCGCGCCCTCCTGACCGTCGTCGTGCTCTGCTTCGGCGGGCTCAGCGCCTCGCTGACCCAGACGCTGGTCATCCCGATCCAGGGCGAGCTGCCCGCCCTGCTGAGCACCTCGGCGTCCAACGCCGGCTGGGTCATCACGATCACGCTGCTGGCCGCCGCCATCACGATGCCGATCAGCGGCAAGCTCGGCGACATGTTCGGCAAGCCCGTCGTCCTGGCCTCCAGCGCCGGCATGCTGCTCGCCGGTTCGGTCGTCTGCGCCCTGTCCAGCACGCTCACCCCGATGCTCGTCGGACGCGGCATGCAGGGCCTGGCGATGGGCTTCATCCCGGTCGCGATCGCCCTGATCCGCGAGGTCGTCCCGCCCGACATGGCCAACACCGGCATCGCCGCCATGAGCGCCACCCTCGGCGTCGGCGGCGCGATCGGGCTGCCGCTGTCGGCCTGGGTCGTGCAGACCTTCGACTTCCACGCGCTCTTCTGGATGGCCGCCGCCTTCGCGGCCCTGCTGCTGCTCGGCCTGGTCACCCTGGTCCCACGGGTCCACGACGCCCAGGGCGGGCGCGTCGACCTGGTCGGCGCCGTCGGCCTCGCGATCGGGCTGGTCGGCGTCCTGCTCGGGGTGTCGAAGGGGCGCGAGTGGGGCTGGCTCGACGGCCGCACGGTCGGCTCGATCGTGGTCGGGCTGGTCTTCCTCGCCGCGTGGGGCGTCTACGAGCTCAGCCACGACCAGCCGCTCGTCGACCTGCGCGCCACCGCCCGCCGCCCGGTGCTGCTCACCAACCTGGCGGCCGTCGCGATCGGCTTCGGCATGATGGCCCAGGCCATCGTCGTGCCCCAGCTGCTGCAGCTGCCGACCTCGACCGGCTACGGGCTCGGGCAGACGGTCCTCGAGGCCGGCCTGTGGATGGCCCCCGGCGGTCTGATGATGCTCGTCTTCGCCCCGGTCTCGAGCCGGCTGATGACCACCATCGGACCCAAGCGCACCCTGATGATCGGGGCCACCGTGCTCGGCGGCGGCTACCTGGTCGCGTTCTTCCTGATGAACGCCCCCTGGCAGCTCCTGGTCGCCTCGGTCGTCGCCAGCTCCGGGGTCGGCATCGGGTACGCCGCCATGCCGGCCCTCATCATGGGCTCGACCCCGCCCCGCGAGGCCGGTTCGGCGCTCGGCGTCAACGCACTGTCGCGCTCCATCGGCACGACCGTCGCCTCGGCCGTGATGGCCACCGTGCTCGCCGGGTCGACCGGGCGCGGCGGCTACGAGCTGTGCTTCGCGATCGGCGCGGCCGCCGCGTTCGTCGGGCTCGCGATCACCGCGCTGGTCCCGCACGTGCACCAGCGCGCGGGCAGGGCCGAGACCGCGGAGACCGTCGCCGCCTGACCCGCGCCACGCTGGTCGAGGTGCGCGGGCCGTCAGCTCG
>CALRVO020000431.1:0-4144 GCA_943371595.1 Sphingomonas paucimobilis | reverse complement strand
AAGATCGGGCCCGGATCCTTGATGTGCGTCAGGGACTGTCGCGCCGGGCGGTGACGTAGCAGGCGATGGCGCTGGCCGCGGCGACGTTGAGGGAGTCGATGCCGTGCTCCGCACCGCGGGCCATCGGCACGATCGCGCGGCGGTCGGCGGCGCGCTGCCAGGCCGGCGAGAGGCCGTGGCCCTCCGAGCCGAGCACGAGGGCGACCCGGTCGACCCCGGCGACGGCGTCCTCGATCGGGACGGCGTCGTCGGCCAGGGTCAGGGCGACCGTCGTGAAGCCGGCCGCGGAGAGGTCGGGCAGCGCGGTGCGCCAGTCGGGCAGCCGGGTCCACGGCACGGAGAAGACCGCGCCCATCGCGACCTTGACCGAGCGGCGGTAGAGCGGGTCGGCGCAGCGCGGGGCGAGCAGGACGGCGTCGAACCCCAGCGCGGCACCGGACCTGAAGACGGCTCCGACGTTGGTGTGGTCGACGAGGTCCTCGAGCACGAGCACCGACCGGGCCCCGTCGAGCACCTCGGCGACCGATGGCAGCGGCACCCGCTCGAGCGACGCGAGCGCGCCGCGGTGGACGTGGAACCCGGTGACCTCCTCGGCGAGGGCCTCGGGCAGCACGAAGCACGGGGCGTCGGTGGTGGCCAGGACGTCGGCCAGGCCGTCGAGCCAGCGCGGGGCCATGAGGAAGGAGCGCGGGGTGTGACCGCCCTCGACGGCGCGTCGTACGACCTTCTCGCCCTCGGCGAGGAACAGCCCGTGCTCGGCCTCGAGGTGCTGGCGCAGCTGGACGTCGCGCAGGTCGCGGTAGTCGGCGAGCCGCGGGTCGGCGGGGTCGGTGACCTCGACGACCTCAGCCATGGTCGGGGCCGGTGGCGGGGTAGCGCTCGGGATGGGCCACGGCCACCACCTCGCCGACCACGATGATGGCCGGGGGCCGCACGTGCTGGGCCTCGAGGTCGTGGGTGAGCTCGCCGAGGGTCGACAGCACGGTGCGCTCGACGGCCATCGTGCCGTCGCACACGACCGCGACCGGGGTCGTCGCCGGGCGACCGCCGGCGAGCAGCGCGGCGGCGATCTGCGGACCGTGCTCGACGGCCATCATCAGCAGCAGGGTGCCGCGAAGGCGCGCGAGGGCGTCCCAGTCGGTCAGCGACTTCGGGTGGCCGGGCGGCAGGTGCCCGGAGACGATGGCGAACTCGTGCGCGACGCCGCGGTGCGTGACCGGGATCCCCGCGATGGCCGGGACGGCGATCGGGCTGCTCAGGCCGGGGACGACGGTGACGGGCACCCCGGCCTCGCGGCAGGCGATGACCTCCTCGTAGCCGCGGCCGAACACGAAGCTGTCGCCGCCCTTGAACCGCACGACCCGGTGTCCGGCCAGCGCACGCTCCACGATGATCCTGTTGATCTCCTCCTGCTGCGCCGAGCGGCCGCGGGGCAGCTTGGCGACGTCGATCAGCTCGACGTCGCTGGGCAGCTCGCCCAGCAGCTCGCGCGGGGCGAGACGGTCGGCGACGACGACGTCGGCCTCCATCAGCGCTCTGCGGCCCGCCAGCGAGATGAGCTGCGGGTCGCCCGGCCCGCCGCCGACGAGCGTGACGCCGGGGGTGACGACCCGCTCGCGGTGGTGCTCGGAGCTGATCCGTCCCTCCCGCAGCCCGTCGAGGATCTCGTCGCGCACGGCGACCGACCGACGCGGGTCGCGCCCCCCGTGGACCGCGACGGTGACCCCCGCGGCGCGGCCGACGGCCGGCGTCCAGGCCGAGGCGAGCGAGGCGTCGTCGGAGCGCACGCAGAAGATCCGGCGGGCCTCGGCCGCGGCGCCGACCGCGGCGTTGGCCGCGGCGTCGTCGGTCGCGGCGACGACGTACCAGGTGTCGTCGAGGTCGGAGTCGACGAACGCACGCTCCACCCAGGTGGCCTCCCCCGCCTCGATGATCCCCTCGAGCGCCGGGGTCACCGTCGGTGAGACCACGACGACCCGGGCGCCGGCGGCGATCAGCGTCGGCACCCGCCGTTGCGCCACGTGGCCCCCGCCGACGACCACGACCCGTCGCCCGGCCAGCCGGAGCCCGGTCGGGTAGAGCCTGTCGTCGGTGAGGGCGTCGTCCACGTGCCCCATCCTTCCGCAAGGTCGCAGCACGGTCCCTGAGCGCCCCGTCTCCCCCGGTCCCTGCCACCGCCGCCGGCCGTCGCTGCCGGACCCACCGACCTGAGCCCGCGGGCTCGGGTGTCGTGGGGCGTGGGACCGCCAGGATGAGCGCATGAAGCGCTGCCCCTGGTGGGTCCCCGCCCTCGTCCTGTTCCTCACCGTGGCCCAGCTCGCGGTCGCCGAGTGGGTGCCCGGCATCGACCGGTTCGCCGACAAGGCCTTCGGCGCACGGCTCGTGGCCTACCCACTGCTCATGCTGGTCGCGCCCGCGCTCTGGTGGGCGGTCAGCCGCCGGCGCGGGCGGCCGACCGACGACCCGCCGTACGCCGCGTTCACGCTGATCATGCTCGGGTTCCTGGTCGACGTGACCGGCAACAGCCTCGACCTCTACGACACCGTGACGTGGTGGGATGACCTCAACCACTTCGTCAACTGGCTCTTCCTGCTCGGCGGCATCGGTCTGCTGCTCGCCCCGTCGGTCCCGCAGCCGTGGGTGCTCGTGGCGCTGGTGACCGGGCTGGGTGCGACCCTGGCGATCGCGTGGGAGCTCGGCGAGTGGTTCACCTTCATCCGCCACGGCACCGAGTTCGCGACCGCCTACGAGGACACGCTCGGTGACGAGGCGCTGGGCACGCTCGGGGCGTTGACCGCCGGGCTGCTGCTCGCGTCGCGGGCTCGCCGCCACGCCAGGTAGCTGCCGTGCGCTACAGCGTCGGCCCGGGCAGCGGCTGAGCGGCTGAACGGGTCAGCAGCAGCACCGCCCGGTCGTCGTCGCCCCGGGCGACCTGGTCGACGATCCGGCGCGCCGACCCGACCGGGTCGGCGCTGAAGGCGGTGGCCGCGGTGTCCTGCAGCCAGCGGATGCCGTCGTCGATGTCGTTGCCCCGGGACTCGACCACGCCGTCGGTGTAGAACAGCAGCGCCTGTCCGGGGCCCAGGACCCCGGTGCTGGCTTCCAGCTCGGCGTGCGGGAGCACCCCCAGGGCCGTGCCCCGGGCCCCGTCGACGACCCACTGGGCGTCGGCAGGCTCCCAGCGCAGCGCCGGCGGGTGGCCGGCACTGAGGATCGTATAGGAGCCGTCGGTCAGGTCGACGCTGACGTGCACCGCGGTCGCGAAGGTCTCCTCGGTGTAGCGCTCGTCCTGGCGCAGCAGGAAGGCGTTGGCCGCCTCGAACAGCGCCGGCCCGCGCAACGCACCGACCATGCCGCCGACCGCACCCGCCAGCAGGAGGGCCGAGGGGGCCGCCTTGACGCCCTTGCCGACGACGTCGACGAGCACCAGGTCGAGGCGGTGGCTCTCGGGGTCGAGGTCGGCGACCATGAAGTCACCGGCGTACCCGACGCCGTGCGCGGCGACCATGGCGGTCTCGCACCGCCACGGGCCCGGCAGCGTCGGCACCCGCCCCTGGGCGTTGAGCCGGTCGCGGAGGTCGGCGAGCAGTGCCGCGCTGAGCGGGCCGGGCAGCCCGCTGCGCTGCCGTCCGGAGGCGTAGAGCACGAGCCCACCCGCGAGAGTCAGCAGCACGACGCCCGAGACCCGACCGACGCCGGCGGCCTCGGTGTTGTCGAACCTCGCGACGCCGCCGGCGAGGATCACCAGCACCGTGAGCGCGACCAGCTCGCGGAAGCGCAGCAGGAGCAGGCCCAGCAGCAGCCAGAGGAAGAAGCCCGCGAGCGGGAAGAGGGCGTAGTCGGCCAGCGACACGACCATGGTGAGGACCACCCCGAGCACCAGGACGCCCAGGACCAGCTGTTGGCTGCGGCGCGTGCCGGAGCGCCATCCTGCTATCGCGTCCTTCACCACCCGAGCGGTCACCCCGGAACCGTAGTGCCCGCGACGACCCGGCGCAGACACCTGGGAGGATCGGCGCGTGAGACCTGAGCAGAGCATCGACGTGCTCGGCGAGCCCTGGGTCGCCGAGACGATCGGGCTGCCTCCCGACGAGGAGGGACCGGTCGTCGCGACGCTGGTCTCCCGTCGGGCCGAGCAGCCCCA
>CALRVO020000430.1:0-4174 GCA_943371595.1 Sphingomonas paucimobilis | reverse complement strand
GCCCATGCCCTTGGCCACCTGGATCGTCGCGGTGCCGAGACCGCCGGCAGCGCCGTGCACCAGCACGGTCTCGCCGGCCTTCAGCCCGCCCCGCTCGAAGAGCGCGAACTCCGCGGTGAGGTAGTTCATGGGCAGCGCCGCGCCCTCGTCGTACGACGTGGCGTCGGGCAGTGCGAAGACCCACCCGGCCGGGAAGACCGCCCGCTCCTGGGCCCCGCCCCAGCCACCGCAGGCCGCGACCCGCTGACCGGTCTGCAACCCGGAGCCCTCGGGCGCCGAGACGACGGTGCCGGCGACGTCGACACCGAGGCTGAAGGGCATCTCGGGCTTCATCTGGTACTGCCCCCGGCTCAGCAGCAGGTCGGGGAAGCTCACGCCGACGCGGTGCACCTCCACCAGCACGTCGTCGGGCCCGGGCACGGGCTCCTCGATGTCGGTGACGACGACGTCGGTGGGTCCGGTGGGAGTGACGACCTGGAGTGCACGCATGGACCCAACGTAGAGGGATCGACCTCACCCGCGCGCCCCGGCCACGAGCGCGCGCCGGCGCCGCCCGTCGTCCGTGGGTCGGCGTCCGTGGGTCGCTGCCCCAGCCGTTTGGCTCGCGGCACGGAGGGGCAGACCTCCGACCGCCCCCCTCCCGAAGGAGAAGCACGATGCCCGGAACGCCGTCAGACCTCTCCTCGCTCAAGGAACCCCTGATCGAGGCCGTGATCAACGCCTACATGACCAAGGAGGTGCCGGCCACGACCGCGCTGGAGTGGGACTCCGGCAAGGGCGGGGGGTGCGACGCCGGCGAGTTCCGCTACAAGCAGAGCCGCATGGGCTTCGACTACAACATCTACTGCTCCTACCCGGGCGGTCAGTGGAAGCTGGACGTCACCTGGAGCGGCGACGACGACCTCGAGGTCGGCGACACGGTCGGCGACCTGGAGGCCTTCGACGCGGCCGGGGCGTACGACGAGATCCGCAGCTTCGTCTCCAGCTGGGTCGACCCGTGGATCGCGTGCAGCGACCCGGCCCGGCTCAGCGGCGCGATCGAGGGCCTGGCGGAGGTGGTCAACCTCCTCTACGTCGTCGACGAGGTCCGTCTGGAGGACCCCGCGGTCGGTGGGAGCGGAGCCGACTCGGACCGGCAGCTGACCACACCGGTCGCCGACGTGTCCTCCGCCATCTCCGCGATGGGCTCGAGGCTCTCGTCCCTGCAGGGGCTCGCCATCGACGCGCTCGAGGAGGCCTACGTCAACGACGTCGCCCTCACCATCTCGGGCCAGCGCGCGCTCGCCGGCGCCGCGGCCCTGGCCGTGGCCGGCGAAGCGGAGGCGTGGTACCAGACGTTCGTCAACCTGGCGGAGTTCCTCGGCAAGGCTCAGCACGACTTCAACAGCTACGCCGCGTCCCACGAGGCCACGGGCGAGGGCGGGGCCACGACGCTGTCGGCGGTGTCGGGGGTCACCGGCCTGGCCTCGCTGGGCACGGCCGCGTTCCCGCCCGCGTCGATCGCGCTGGGTGCCATCTCCGGGCTGGCCGGCATCGGGGCGACGTTCTTCCCGACCGACGAGGCCGTGCCGGACGTCCGCGTCGCGATCTTCGACGGCAGCTACCAGGAGATGCTGACCTCGTTCACCGACGCGATCCGCGCCATCAACAGCCAGCTCGTCCAGGCCGAGCACTCCCTGGCGATGATGTGCCGCCGGGCCCTGGACGCCTACGCGAGCCAACCGGACTCGTTCTCGATCACCTCGCGCGGACGAGCGACGCTCGCGAGCCCACCGCCGGCCGACCCCCAGCCGGGTGACGACCTCGGGCGCTTCCAGCGGGCCGACCAGGACAGCCCCGGGAAGGAGCTGTACGCCGGTGACCCGATCTACATCGTGCACGACAAGCTGCGCGCCGTCGCCGGGATGATCGAGCACGTCGGAGACCACCAACGCGCGGTCGCGGGACGGCTGGGCCCCTCCCTGGTCGCCGACGACTGGACCCGGCAGTACCTCCAGGGCGGCATCATCGGGTGGGGTCCGACCGGCCACCAGCACGACTACGCTGCCGTGGTGGACGCCCTCGCCGACCTCCTCCTGCAGGAGAGCCGCACCGCCCACCGCGTCGCCGAGCACTGCTTCGACATCTCGACCGGCTTCTCGCGCACCGACGACCAGGTCGAGGCCGGTCTGCGTGCGCTCGAGTCGCGGATGTACCGGTGACGACGCCGCGACGCAGCCGCGCGCGCACGGCGACCGCGGCCGTCCTGGCGGCGTGCGCGCTCCTGGCCGGGTGCGGCGACCCGTCAGGCACCGACCCGGAGGACACGGCGACACCTGACGGCAGCCTCACCGCCCCGGGCACCAGGCTCGCGGTGGGCCGGTCCGCCGTCGTCCCCGTCGAGGGCAGCAGCGGCGTGGTCGAGCTCACCGTCACCTCGGTGGAGCCCGGTGACCCCGACGCGGTCGACGGCCTCGCGGGGATGCCGTACTACGTCCGACTCACGGCGACCGTCGTGTCCGGCGAGGCCGACGGCTTCTTCGCCGAACGGACCGTCACCGCCCGCGCCGGCGGGGAGCGGGTCAGCACCCTCGCCTCGCCCGCGACGGTCGGCACGTGCTCCTGGGAGCACTTCCCCGCCGTCGCGCCCGTCGGCTCCACGATCCAGCCGTGCGTCACCGTCGTGTCCGACGCCGGGGGCGGGGTCGTCGACGAGGTCGTCTACGCGATCGACGGTGCCGACCGCAACGAGGACGAGCCCTACGTCACCTGGGACTGAGCGGCCCCGTCGTCCGATCCGGGGTGACGCCCGCGCCGAACCAGACGCGTGCGCCTCTCCGACCGCCTCAGCGCGATGACCATGCACGCCTCCGCGCGCTTCACCGTCCGCTACGGCGACGACCTCCGCTTCGCCGGAGGTGACCTGCCCCGACCGCGCAAGCGGCGCGACCAGACCCGCCACGGTCGCGTCACCTCCTACGAGTACGGCGACGCCGGCGCCCCCGCGCTCGTGCACTTCCACGGCGGGGCCTGGCTGATTCGCTACCCGCAGATGGACGACTGGTGGTGCCGCTACGTCGCCGCGACGGCCGGCGTGCGCGTCGTCAACGTCGACTTCCGCACCGGCCCCTACGTCGCCTACCCCGTCGCCCAGCACCAGTGCCACGACGTCGCCGCCGCGGTCGCCGCCGAGCACGGGGGTACGCCGGTCGCGGTCGGTGGGTTCTCCAGCGGCGGCGGGCTCGCGGCCTCCGTCGCGCTGCAGGCGCGCGACCGGGGCTCGTTCACCCCGCGGCTGCAGGTGCTCGGCGTACCGGCCCTCGACCTGGCCTCCGACCTGCCGTCGGGCGCCGGCATGATCTCGCCGTCGTTGCGGGCGCTGGTGCGCCGCGTCTACTTCCCCGACCCGGCGACGCGGTCGGAGTCCTACGCCTCACCGGTGCTGGCGCACGACCTGACCGACCTGCCCCCGGCGATCGTGCTCACCGCGGAGCACGACACGCTGCGCCGCGACGGCGACCTCTACGCGCAGCGGCTGCGCGACGCGGGGGTCGACGTCGTCCACGACGTGACGCCTCGCGTCGACCACTACTTCCTGACCGAGGACCCGACCCGGGCGCGCACCACGATGGCGATGGTCGCCGAGCAGGTGAGGGCGGCGCTCATCCCGGGGCCGTGAGCTGCGCCAGCTCGAAGTGCATGGGGTCGGTGAAGTTCCAGTCGCCGCCCCAGGCGAAGCCCCACCGCTTGAACACGGCCACGACGCCGCGGTCGATCTCGCCGACCGTGCCGCGGCCGTTGCCGGGCACGTTGAGGTCGAGGGCGAGCCCGAAGGAGTGGTTGGACAGGGTGGTGGACCCGGCGATGTAGCGCGGGTAGTAGCAACCGGCGTACTCGTCGGGGTTGATCTCGGAGGCGAGGCCGAGCTGGACGACCTCGGCGAGCGCGGCCTTGAGCTGCGGCATCAGGAACTTGTTGCAGGTGACCGAGCCGAGGATCGGCACGACCTCGGTGACGATGTGGGTGCGCACCCAGGCCGGGTCGGGTGCGATGCGGCCGCCGCCGATCGGGGTGAAGTTGAAGACGCCGACCGCGTCGGCGAAGTCGCCGACGAGCACCGCGGAGTCGAAGGCGCCGGGGTCGAGGCCGAAGCGCGCGACGGCGTCGAGGTTCTGCACCGCCGCGTCGTCGCCGA
>CALRVO020000429.1:0-4175 GCA_943371595.1 Sphingomonas paucimobilis | reverse complement strand
ACCGGTCCGGGAACGGGGCAGAGAACGCCGCGTCCCGGTGGGCTATTCCGCCCAGAAACCGGCCTCCCGGGTGGCCTCGCGCAGCTCGTCGAACCCGTGTGAGGGAGCACACAGCAGGAGGGTCAGCCCGCCGGCTCCGGGGGCGGTCTCGGTGCGTGCCCCGGCGGCTCGGGCGATCAGTCCACCGGCGGCGTGGTCCCACAGGTTGACGCCCTCCTCGACGTAGCCGTCGAGCAGCCCCTCGGCGACGTGGCACAGGTCGAGGGCGCAGGAGCCGAGGCGGCGTACGTCGCGGATGCGGGGCAGCAGGGCGCCGACGGCGGCGACCTGGGTGACCTTGACCTCGGTGACGTAGGAGAAGCCGGTGCCGACCAGGCGCTGGCCGAGCGGGCGGGGCGGACCCACGGAGATCGGGGTGCCGTCGCGCAGGGCCACGGTGGTGCCGTCGGGTCCGGGGCGGGCGACGTAGACCACGTTCTTGGCCACGTCGACGACGACGCCGGTCACGGCCACGCCGTCGACCTCGGCGGCCAGCGAGACGGCGTACTGCGGGATGCCGTAGAGGAAGTTGACGGTGCCGTCGATGGGGTCGACGACCCAGCGCACCCCGGAGGTGCCGGCGACGTCGTCGCCCTCTTCGCCGAGGATCGCGTCGTCGGGCCGCCGGGCCAGGATGCGCTCGCGGACCAGCGCCTCTGTGGCCCGGTCGGCCTCGGTGACCACGTCGATGGCGCTGGTCTTGGTGTCGGCGACGGTGACCGTGCCGCGGGCGCGCACCCGCACCAGCACGGCCGCCTCCTGGGCGACGGCGACCGCCAGGTCGGCGAGCTCCTCGACGAGCTCCGGTGGCGGCGCGCCGCTCACTCGGGGACGCCGGTCAGCGTCGGCTTGTCGGCGCGCGGGTTGGGGCAGCAGCCGACGGGACACCGGTCCCAGCACGCGCCGAAGGTGCCTTCGGCGGCCCGGGCGACGTCGTCGCCCCGCTCGACCGAGGCCCGCTCGAGCAGCAGGTCGCGCACGACGGCGACGAACCGGGGGTCGACGCCCGGGGTGGCGGCCCTGCGGAACGGCAGCCCGAGGCGCTCGGCGGTCTCCTTGGCCTCGGTGTCGAGGTCGTAGATGACCTCCATGTGGTCGGAGACGAACCCGACCGGGACCACGGCGACCCCGGGGACCCCGGCGGCGGAGAGCTCCTCGAGGTGGTCGTTGACGTCGGGCTCGAGCCACGGGACGTGCGGCGCGCCGGAGCGCGAGCAGAAGACCAGGTCGTGGTCGTGGCGGCGTCCGGTGCGCTCGGCGATCGTGTCGACGACCACCTGGGCGACGTCGCGGTGCTGGGTGACGTAGGTGCCCTCGCGGTCCGGCGGGCCGCTGGAGTCGTTCATCGCGGTCGGGATCGAGTGGGTGACGAAGACGATCCGGGCGTCGTCGGGCAGGTCGGCCAGGGCCTCCATGGTCGCGTCGACGACCGGGGCGACGAAGCCGGGGTGGTTGAAGTAGTGGCGCAGCTTGTCGAGCTGGGGGGCGTCGGCCCCCGCGGGCAGGGCATCGACCGCGTCGAAGAGGTTCTCGCGGTACTGCCGGCAGCTGGACCACGACGAGTAGGCACTCGTGACGAAGCACGCCACGCGCCGGACCCCGTCGGCGGCCATCTGCGCCATGGTGTCGCGCAGGTAGGGGTCCCAGTTGCGGTTGCCCCAGTAGACCGGCAGGTCGATGCCGTGCTCGTCGAGGTCGACGCGCAGCGCGGCGAGGAACTCACGGTTCTGGTCGTTGATCGGCGAGCGGCCGCCGAAGAGGTAGTAGTGCTGTCCGACCTCCTCGAGCCGTTCGCGCGGGATGCCACGCCCGCGGGTGACGTTCTCGAGGAACGGCACGACGTCGTCGGGTCCCTCGGGCCCGCCGAAGGAGACCAGGAGCAGGGCGTCGTAGGGCGTCACATCAGGATTGACCACGCCGTCATCGTAGGGAGCGGCGGCCCCTCGCACTCACCCCGAGGGTGACGCCGCCCCCCGGTCGGTGGCGAGCGCGGACCCCGGGGCGACGCGGGCGAGCGCGGCTGCGACGTCAGCGAGCACGAACGGCTTGGGGACCTCGTCGTCGACGAGCCCGCCGAAGCTGCCGTCGCTGCCGCTGATGGCGACGAGCCGCGGCCGGGTGCCGGGACGGTGCGCACGGATGCGCCGCGCGGCCTCGAGCCCGTCGAGGCCGGGCATGTGACGGTCGAGCAGGACGACGTCGTAGTCGGTCACCGCGGCTGCCCCGACCGCCGCCTCGCCGTCGTCGACCACGTCGGGGTGGTGCCCGAGCAGCTCGAGCATGTGGGCGAGGAGCTCGCGGCTCGGCTCGTCGTCCTCGGCGACGAGCACCCGCAGCGGCGTGGTGGCGGTGGGTCTCTCGTGGCCCGCCCGGACCGCCGCTGCCTGGTGCTCGGAATCGGGTTCGTACTCGGGTTCCACCTCAGCCTCCGGCAGCCGGACGGTGAAGCGGAACGTGGTGCCGCGACCCACGGCGCTCTCCACGCTGACCGTGCCGCCCATGGCCTCGACGAGCCGTCGGGCGATCGAGAGCCCGAGACCGGTGCCGCCGTGGGTGCGGGTGGTCGAGGCGTCGGCCTGCACGTAGGGCTCGAACAGCACGGCGAGGCGGTCGGGGGCGATCCCGACCCCGGTGTCGGCGACCTCGAAGGCGACCAGGTCGTCGTCGTCGGGGGGCACGGGGAAGACCCGGACCGCCACCTGTCCGCCGGCGGGGGTGAACTTGACCGCGTTGCCCACCAGGTTGAGCAGCACCTGCCGCAGCCGGGCGACGTCGCCGACCACGTGGCTCGCAGCGGACCGCTCGACCCGCAGCTCGATGTTCTTGCGTGCCGCCTCGGTGCCGAGGAGGTCGAGCACCGTCGCGACGCACCGCTCCAGGTCGAAGGGCTCGTGCTCCAGCACCACCCGGCCGGCCTCGGCCTTGGAGAGGTCGAGGAGGTCGTTGACCACGTGGAGCAGGTGCTGGCCGCTGTCGCGGATCACCCCGGCGTACGACGCCTGCTCGGGCCCCAGGTCGGTCTCGAGCAGCACGCTGTTGGCGCCCAGCACCGCGTGGAGGGGGGTGCGGATCTCGTGCGACATCGTGGCCAGGAAGGTCGACTTGGCCAGGGTGGCGGCCTCGGCCTCGGCGGTGGCCTCGCGCAGCGAGGTCGCCTGCTGGTCGAGCACCACCGCCACACGCTGCCAGCGCTGCGCGCCGCGGGCCAGCAGGACGACGACGGCGGTCAGCAGCAGCCCGAGCAGGGCCACGAGCCACGGCACGGCCGTGGCCCAGCCCGGGACGAACCCGTCGGGGGCCACGTAGCGGACCTCCCACGACCGGCCGGGCACCTCGACGTCGCGGGCCGAGGTGAACGACGCGTCGTCCCCGCCGACCAGGGCGCGCGGCGCCCGGTCGCCGTCGACGCCCGCCGTGGAGTAGAGCAGCTGGGCGTCGGGCCCGGTCCCGTCGCGGATCTCGAAGTCGAGGTCGGTGGCCCGCGCGACGTCGAGACCCTGGGTGAAGGTCTCGGCGAGGAACGCCGCGGTCAACCAGCCGAGCAGCGCGCCGTCCTTGACGACCGGCACGTAGACGATGAAACCGGCCTCGTCCGAGACGCTGCCCGAGAGCCGTAACCGGGGGCTGGCGACGGCCGCACCGGTCTCGGCGGCCTCCGTCATCGCCGCACGACGCGACGGCTCGAGCATCATGTCGACCCCCAGCACCGCGCGGTTGACGGGCACGTCCGGCGCGACGTAGAGGATCGGGCCGTGCAGCTCGGGGGTCCCGCTCGAGCCCGCCGGGGCCCGCAGCGCGTAGGGCTCACCGTCGACGGTGGCCGGGTCGGTGGCGCGGACGTCGGCCACGAACGACGACAGGTCCTGCGAGCGCACCGCCGGGGCGTAGCTCAACGACTTGAACCCGGGGTAGCGGTCGTCGAGGCGCAGGGTGTCGACGTAGCGCACCCAGTCGGCGCGGGTGACGTCGTCGGAGGCGACGAACAGCCCGAGCCCCCCGCGCAGCACCTGCACGTAGGCCGTCATCCGCTCGGTGAGGGCGGTGTCGAGGCGGTCGGCCTGGTTGTCGAACCGGGTGTGCTGCGCGCTGTGCACGGCCCGGGCACTGAGCACGGTGCCGACCGCGGTGGCGACCAG
>CALRVO020000428.1:0-4189 GCA_943371595.1 Sphingomonas paucimobilis | reverse complement strand
AGGATCGCGACACGCGAATAGCCACCGGGCACGGAGTCGGGGCCCAGCAGCAGTGACCCCTCTCCGCGGTCGAGGAACCGGCGTACGGGGGGTGGGAGGTCGACCGGCTCAGACATCGAACCGCGCCGCCCTGCGCACCAGCGGCCGTTCGCGCTCGCGCAGCCAGTCGCGCAGCACGTGGTCGACGACGTGGACCCCGGGCGGCGCCTTCACGTGGTGGAGGCCCTCGACCGACCCGGCGCGGCCGTCGCGGATGGCGCGGTCGACCTCCTGCTCGCGGCGCTTGCGCTGCACGCGCGACGGCGGGAAGCCGTCCGACTGTTGGGTGTCGGGGCTCCAGTGGGCGAGCTCGTCGGCGTCGAGCCACTTGACCTCGACGCACATGCCCTCGGGGGCGATCACTCGCTCCGAGGTCGCCGGGAACTCACGCACCTCCCACTCGAAGGCCTTGACGTAGGTGAAGTCGGGGCCCATCGGGTAGATCCACGGCTCGAGGAACCGCGAGCCCAGGTCGATCCAGGCCTCCGACTCGTCGACGACGACCAGCGGGTGGCGCGGCACCGCGACCACGGCGCCGGACCCCTGCAGCTGCCACGACAGGTCGCGCAGGATGCCGACGCCGTCGGGGGTCAGCGCCATGTCGCCGTCCCACTTCATCGAGTAGGTCGTGCGGACGTGGGCGAAGGACCAGTTGTAGAAGTGGGTCAGCGAGTGCACCGAGTGGGGCGGGGTCGCGAGGTGCTCCGACCCGGCGCGGCTGACCCGGTGGGGGTAGGACGTGCCGGTGTAGCGGTCGGCGGCGCCGGCCTCGTCGGCCAGGCGCTGGGCGAGCTCGGGGGTGCCGTCGGTCGAGCCGTTGTCGACCAGCACCACGTGGTCGACCGCCGCGAGCATGGCGGGGAGCACCCAGGGCAGGTTGCGTGCCTCGTCCTTGACCCGGAAGACGCAGGTGAGGCCGGGCTGGGCGGGCTGGCCGTGGTTCCAGGGCCAGTGGACGTCGTAGGCCCGATGGCCTTCCAGGCTTGCGATGTCGGCCCCGCGGGTCGACATCAGCGGGAGCGTCCGATCGCCCTGCGCAGCTTCTGGCGCGCGCCGGGGGGCACCAGGGCGCGCACCGAGTGGGGGACCCGGTCGGCGCCCCGCTTGACCACCGCGTTGACCGGTGCGGGCAGCGTGGCCAGGCCCTCACGGCGCGCGGCGAGCGTCGTGGAGTGGGCGATCGCCTCGGCCTCGGCGTAGAGCGCGGTGTAGTCGGCGCGCAGGGCGTCGAGCCGCTCGTGGACGGCGGGGGTGTCACCCGCGGGGTCGACCAGGAGGTCGAGCTGGTCCCAGGTGTCCTGGGCGAGGTCGCGCAGGCGGGGCGGCACGTCGAGGTCGTCCCAGGTCGCGGTGACCCGGCGCAGGCCCGGGTCGATGAAGGAGTGCACCGCGCGGACGTGGTTGGCGTTGGCCTCCTGCAGCGAGGTCAGGTCGAAGCGGCGGCCGATGTCGAAGAGCGGGACGGTCCAGTCGTCGAGGAGGTCGGCGTAGCGCACGAAGGTGCGCGTCGCGCCGCGGGTGGCGCGCTCGGTGTGGAGCATCATGTTGATCCAGGCGGCGGTGCGCTGGACCTCGCCGGCGGCGTGGGTGCCCTGCCCGGCGTAGTACTTCTGCTTGCTGCCGACGACCTCGGCCGGCGGGCGCAGCATCGTGACGTAGGCCGGGGTGGCCTGGCACCGCAGCGCGGCCGAGCGCCACAGGCCGACGAACCAGGCCAGCCGGGGGTCCTTGACGACGAGCTCGGGCCCACCGGTCGTCAGCTGCTCCTCGAGCCACGCGTGGAGCCGCTCGCGCGACGGCTCGAACCCGGCGAGCTTGCCGGCCTCGAACCACGCCGACGGGCGGGCGTCGGAGACCTGCACGTGGCAGCGCTGGAGCAGCTCGGCGTGGAAGTCCACGACCCACTGCGGCTCGCCGAAGCCCTTGGGGTTGGTGTCGTCGGCGGCCACCTCGGGCTGCGGCACGTGCATGCCGAGGGTGCTCAGCGCGCCGACCATGGTGCTGGTGCCGCTGCGGCCCGACCCGACGACGAAGACGACGCGACGCTCGACGGCCGCGGGGGCAGGGTTGGGGGCAGGGGTGGGTGGCTCGGGTGGCACGGTGGTCACGTTATCGGCCCTCGAGCGCCTTCTCGATGCGCGCCCAGGCCGCCTGGGAGTCCACGGGCGGGCCGCCGATGAGCGGGTAGTGCTTGGGCCTCACCCGGGTGCTGCGCCCGAACCCGGCGCGCGGGCCCTTCATCCGCCGGGAGCCGGCGAGGTCGGCGACGACGCGGTCGAGGTCCTCGGTCGGCCCGGCGACCCGACGGGCCCGGGCGAAGGCCGCGGTGCGCTCGATGCGGACCACGGTGCCGTCGGGCAGGTCGATCAGGCGGAGCCCGTCGTGGGTGTGCTCGAGGTGGAGCAGCGCCTTCTCGAGCGCCGGCGGGCGCGGTGCGAAGGTCGTGCCGGGCAGGGTCAGCCGGAACGCGGCCCGCGGCCGGCCGTCGGGCAGCTCCTCGGCCAGCGTGACGCGGGGGTCGCCGGCGTACGTCGTGTGGACGAGGCGGGCGGGCAGGGTGTCGTCGTCGAGGACCGCGGCGCGCTCGTCGTGCAGCGTCGACCAGTCGCCGAGCAGCGTCACGGTGAGGTCGTGCAGGCTGCTGGCGAGCACGGCGTCGACGGTCGCGGTGACGGCGGCGGACGGGTGGCCGCGGGTGTCGAGGACGACCTCGAGGTAGGGCTCGCGGTAGGTGCGTCCCGGGTGCCGCTTGGCCCGCAGCACCGGGGCGGCGTCGGCGAGGAACGGGTCGTTGTAGGCGTTGATCTCGTCGCGGCGCGACATCACGTGGGTCTGCCCCAGGTGCCAGCTGAGGGCCTCGGCGTCGGGGACGAACACCGCACCGGTCGCGCCGAGTCGGGCCCCGAGGGCGATGTCCTCACCGAGGCGCAGGGTGGGGTCGAGGCCGCCGGAGTCGAGGTAGAGGTCGCGGCGGACCGACGCGGTCGCACCGGTGTGGGTGCGCAGCGCGTTCCAGCCGGCCAGCCGCAACCGGTCGGTGCGGGAGAAGATCTCCTCCACCCAGTCGTGCGACTGCCGTTGCTCGGGGGCGTAGAGCGCCCCGAGGCCGTCGCGGGCGACGGTGTCGCGGACCTGGTCGGGGGTCAGCGCGAGGACGGGACCGGGGTCGACGAACCACTTGTCACCGAGGACGACGGCGTGGTCGACCAGGTGGTGCCAGCGGGTCTGGGCCTCGACCTCGTGACGCTCGGCGACCATGTCGGCGTCGAGCCAGTGCAGGACGTCGCCGTCGGCGCCCAGCGCGCCGGTGTGGCAGGCGTTGGCCCGGCCCCAGCCCTGCTCGACCCGGACGACGCGGGTGCCCTCGGGCCGCAGCTCGGGCAGGCACAGCTCGTCGGGGCCGTCGTCGACGACCACGACCTCGAGCAGGTGCGCGGGGTAGGTCTGCGCCACCAGGCCGGCCAGCACCGCCGGCAGGAACCGACGTGCCCCGTAGGCGGGGACGACGACGCTGACGGACAGGGTCGGGGTCCAGGTGTCGAGGGCGGGCGGTGCGAGCGTGTGCCACTCGTTGCGCCGGACCCGCGGCTGCCCGTTCACAGCTCCATCAGCGCGCTCGGGCGCAGGCCGTCCCAGCGGGCGACGACGTGGTCGGGGTCCAGGAAGTAGTCGAGGCCGGGGTCCCAGGTGTGACCGCCGGCCGAGCGCCGCACCAGGTAGCCCAGGCCGTGGGTGCGGTAGACGGTGCCGCCGGCACGCAGCACCTGGTCGAGCACGTGGCCGTCGACGGCGCTCGGCGCGGGGCGCCAGCCGCCGAGCTCGCGCAGCAGGGTGCGGTCGAGCATCATCGCGCCCCCGCTCACGACGGTGCCGTAGCTCTCGGTGGAGCCCGCGCGGCGCACCGTGGTGTCGACCTCCTCGAGGTAGACCCACTCGGCGGGCATCCCCACCACCTCGGCCCCGCTGTAGCGGCGGGCGAGCAACAGGTCGGTGACGACGTCGGGGCCGTAGGAGTCGTCGTCGTCCATCTTGAGCACGACGTCGCCGGAGGCGGCGTCGGTGGCCAGGCGCAGCAGCGCTCCGAAGGAGGTGTCGGTGGTCGCGGTCACGATGGACACGGGCAGGCCGCCCAGCTCGGAGGCGGCGTCGA
>CALRVO020000427.1:0-4204 GCA_943371595.1 Sphingomonas paucimobilis | reverse complement strand
GCTGCTGGAGCGGGGACGGCTCCGGCGCTCGGCCGGTGATCCCAGCGCGGCCCGACCGCTCCTCGAGGCGGCGGCTGGGTTGGCGCGCAGCATCGGTGGGCTCGAGGGGCTCGAGGTCGACGCCCTCCACATGGTCGCGCTCGTGGCCCCGCCCGACGAGCAGGTGGCGCTCACCCGGGCGGCCCTCGACCGGGCGCTTGCCTCGGACGACCCCGCGGCCCGGGCCTGGGCTCCGTCGCTGCTGCACAACCTCGGCATGGCCCACGCCGACGCCGGGGCCTGGGACCCCGCGCTGGACGCCTTCGAGCAGGCCCTGGCCGCGCGCGAGGACGGCGACGACGACAGCCGCACCCGGGTGGCCCGGTGGATGGTCGCCTGGGCGCTACGGCACCTCGGACGCACCGACGAGGCCCTCACCGCCCAGCGCGCGCTCCGGGCCGACCTCGACGCCGCGGGCGAGAGCGATCCCTACGTCGACGAGGAGATCACGCTGCTGACGTCGGGCGACTGACCCCACAGCGCGGCCACGTGGCGTACGTCGGTGCCACAGCACCCGCCCACGATCCGCACCGCCGGCAGGGCGCGCAGTAGCCGCGCGTGGTCGACCGCGAGCTCGAGCGGGTCGCCGTCGTCGAGCACGGTCGCCTCGTCGAGCTCGGCGTGACTCTGCCGCGACGCGTTGACCCGCAGACCCTGGACGCGGTCGCGCCAGGCTCCGGCGTCAAGTCCGCGCTCGACGTGGTCGGGGTGCGCGCAGTTGACGAGGTAGTGGGCCGGTGGCGTGTCGGCGTCGACCTGCGCGACGACCTGCGCCAGGGTCTGGCCGCCCGGTAGCCGTCCGTCGGTCTCGACGGTGAAACCGAGGGCCACCGGGAGGCCCACGTCGGCCGCGGCGCGGGCGATCCCGATGGCCTCGCCCACGTCGGTGAGCGTGAGTGCGGTCGCCTGGTCGGCACCGGCGTCACGGAAGGCGCGCAGCTGGGGCCGGTGGTAGTCGGCCGCCTCGTCGGGGTCGACCGCGGCGCCCGGCACGTAGCCGTCACCGCGCGGCCCCAGCGTGCCGCTGACCGCCACCGTCGCAGCCCCGGTGGGCTCGAGCCCGCGCAGGAAGGCGACGGCATCACGGTTGACGCGGTCGAGCGCGTCGGGGTCGTAGCCGACCCGGGCGCCCCAGTCGGGGTTGGCCCGCCAGGTGGGTGTCTCGAGCAGCAGACCCACCTCCGCACGCGCGGCCACCTCGGCGTACCCGTGGAAGTAGTCGGCCAGCAGCCGGCGGCCGGCGTCGTCGTCGAGCAGCGGGAACGCCGCGAACTCGGGCAGGTCGATGCCGTGGTGGAAGATCAGGTCGGTCTCGAGGCCGCCGTCGGTGACGAAGCGAGTGGTCATCGCTGCTCCTGCGCAGGCTGGACCTCCGTTCTAGCAGATGAAGGCGTTCGACGTCACTGAGCAGGCCTCGTGTAGGCCAGGTCGGTGATCGTGCGCCCGACCGCCAGGCCCTTGCGCTCGAACTTGGTCACCGGCCGCTCGGCCCACCGCTCGACGACGCCGCCGACGAGCGACGGCTCGGCGTCGAGCACCTCGACCATCTGCTCGGCGTACGCCGCCCAGTCGGTCGCCAGCCGCCAGGTCCCGCCGGGACGGAGGCGCTGGGCCGCGACCGCGGCGAACGCCGGCGCGACGAGGCGTCGCTTGTGGTGCTTGGCCTTGTGCCACGGGTCGGGGAAGAAGGTCCACAGCTCGTCGACGGACCCCGGCTCGACGAGGTGCTCGAGCAGCCAGACGGCGTCGACGCCGCACACCCGCACGTTGTCGAGACCGGCCTCGGCCACCCGGGCGAGGGTCTCGGCCACGCCGGGTCGCCACACCTCGAGGGCGAGCACGTTGGTCCCGGGCCGGGCCGCGGCCAGGGCCGCGGTGGCCTCGCCGATGCCGCAGCCGATCTCGACCGCCAGCGGCGCCTCGCGCCCGAAGACGCCCGCCCAGGAGAAGCCGGGCTCCTCGACGGCGTCGTCAGGCACGACCCACGCCTCGTGGTGGGCCTCCCACGCCGCCGCCTGCCGCGGGGTGAACCGGCTGCCCCGGCGGCTGTAGGTGAGGACTTCGCGCACCCGGCGCCCGTCGTCGGTCAGCTTGAGGTGGGGGCGGGCCGGGCGCGACCCCGCCTCCGCGCGGTGCTCAGGCACTCGTCGAGACCGCCGCGACGAGCACGACGAGGTAGACGACACCGAGCAGCACGCCCAGGGCGAGCAGGATGCTGCCCACGATGCCGAGGACGTAGCCGACCTGGACCTGCGAGCGCGCGCCCCAGCGACCGCCGGAGGCGTCGATCTCGCGGAGCGTGCGGCGGCCGATGACCCAGGCGAACGGCGCCAGCACCTGGCACAGCGCGAACGACAGGATGCCGAGGATCAGCACCGTCGCCGCCTTGGGGTGGTCGGGCGGCGGGCCCCACGGGACGCCGGTCGGGCTGACGCCGTACGGACTGCCGTAGGGGCCGGCCGGGCCGGCGGGCTGCTCCGGGAAGTAGGGGTTGCGGGGCTGCTCGGGCCCCTTGCCCAGGAAGGGCGGCTCACTCATGGGTCCAGCGTTCCACGACCGGGCAGGGCCTGAAAAACGACGAAGCCCCCAGAGCCCGGAGGCTCTGGGGGCAACGCTTGCGGATCAGACGATCACTTGGTGATCTTGACGACCCGGCCGGCGCCGACGGTGCGGCCACCCTCGCGGATCGCGAAACGCAGGCCCTCGTCCATGGCGATGGGCTGGATCAGCTCCACCGACATCTCCGTGTTGTCGCCCGGCATGACCATCTCGGTGCCCTCGGGGAGGGTCACGACGCCGGTCACGTCGGTCGTGCGGAAGTAGAACTGCGGGCGGTAGTTGTTGAAGAACGGCGTGTGACGGCCGCCCTCCTCCTTCGAGAGGATGTAGACCGAGGCCTCGAAGTTGGTGTGCGGGGTCGTGGTGCCCGGCTTGATGACGACCATGCCGCGCTCGATGTCCTCGCGCTTGGTGCCACGGAGCAGCAGCCCGACGTTCTCGCCGGCCTGACCCTCGTCGAGCAGCTTGCGGAACATCTCGACACCGGTGACGGTCGACTTCTGGGCGGTCTCGCGGATGCCGATGATCTCGACCTCCTCGTTGACCTTGACGATGCCACGCTCGATGCGACCGGTGATGACCGTGCCGCGACCGGTGATGGTGAAGACGTCCTCGACGGGCATGAGGAACGGCTTGTCCGTCTCACGCTCGGGGGTCGGGATGCCCTCGTCGACCGCGTTCATCAGCTCGATGATCGACTCGCCCCACTTCTCGTCGCCCTGCAGCGCCGGGAAGGCCGCCACGCGGACCACGGGAATGTCGTCGCCCGGGAACTCGTAGTCGCTGAGGAGCTCGCGCACCTCCATCTCGACGAGCTCGATGAGCTCCTCGTCGTCGACCATGTCGCACTTGTTGAGCGCCACGACGATCGCGGGGACGCCGACCTGGCGGGCCAGGAGCACGTGCTCCTTGGTCTGCGGCATGGGGCCGTCGGTCGCCGCCACCACGAGGATCGCGCCGTCCATCTGCGCAGCACCGGTGATCATGTTCTTGATGTAGTCAGCGTGACCGGGGCAGTCGACGTGCGCGTAGTGGCGCGCCTCGGTCTGGTACTCGACGTGCGCGATCGAGATCGTGATGCCGCGCTGACGCTCCTCGGGAGCCTTGTCGATGTCCTCGAACGCCGAAGCGGCGTTGAGGTCGGGGTGCTTGTCGTGCAGGACCTTGGTGATCGCCGCGGTAAGGGTCGTCTTACCGTGGTCGATGTGACCGATCGTGCCGATGTTGACGTGCGGCTTGGTCCGCTCGAACTTCGCCTTAGCCACTGGGGCTCCTCCTGGTGTGGGTTGGTACTTGACTCGTACTGATGGGTGGTGCGCCGAGGGCTGCGACGCGCAGGTTCTCCGTCAGGGAGGGGACCTACTCGCCCCGAACCTTCTTGATGATCTCGTCGGCGATGTTCGTGGGAACCTCGGCGTACGAGTCGAACTCCATCGAGTACGAAGCCTGGCCGGAGGTCTTGGACCTCAGGTCGCCAACGTACCCGAACATCTCGGACAGGGGCACGAGGGCGTCGATGACCATGTCACCGTGACGCTCCTCCTGGGCCCTGATCTGGCCGCGGCGGGAGTTGATGTCGCCGATGACCGTACCGAGGAAGCTCTCG
>CALRVO020000426.1:0-4212 GCA_943371595.1 Sphingomonas paucimobilis | reverse complement strand
TCGTACTCGATCACCATGCGCCTGCACACCGCGCCCGACCACAGCGTGGTGGGCGCCGTCGCCACCGCCATCGCGGCGGCCGGCGGCATCGTCACCGCGCTCGACGTCGCCGAGTCGAGCCACACCCGGCTGGTCCTCGACGTCACCTGCTCGGCCGGTGATGCCGACCACGCCAAGCTCCTCGAGCAGGCCGTCGACGAGGTCGAGGGCGTCGAGGTCCACAAGGTCAGCGACCGCACCTTCCTGCTGCACATCGGCGGCAAGATCGAGGTCACGTCCAAGGTGCCGCTGCGCAACCGCGACGACCTGTCGATGGCCTACACCCCCGGCGTGGGCCGGGTCAGCATGGCGATCGCCGAGAACCCCGACGACGTCTGGCGCCTGACCGTCAAGGGCAACTCGGTCGCGGTCGTGACCGACGGTTCCGCGGTGCTCGGGCTCGGCAACATCGGGCCCGGCGCGGCGCTGCCGGTGATGGAGGGCAAGGCCGCGCTGTTCAAGCGGTTCGCCGGCATCGACGCCTGGCCGATCTGCCTGGCCAGCCAGGACACCGACGAGATCGTGCGGGCCGTCGAGATGATCGCGCCCGGCTTCGGCGGCATCAACCTCGAGGACATCGCCGCCCCACGCTGCTTCGAGATCGAGCAGCGGCTGCGCGAGAGCCTCGACATCCCGGTCTTCCACGACGACCAGCACGGCACCGCGATCGTCGTGCTCGCCGCGCTGACCAACGCGATGCGCGTCGTCGAGAAGGACCTCGCCACCGCCCGCGTCGTGGTGGCCGGCGCCGGTGCGGCCGGTACGGCGATCGTGACGCTCCTGATCGCCGCGGGAGTCACCGACGTGGTCGTCTACGACCGGGTCGGCTGCCTGGTGCCCGACCTCCCCGGCCTCTCGCCCGCCCAGCAGCAGCTCGCCGAGGCGACCAACCCGCGCCGGGTCACCGGCGACCTGCACGCGGCGCTGGCCTCCGACGGCGGCGCCGACGTCTTCATCGGCGTCAGCGCCCCGGGCATCCTCGACCCCGAGTGGATCCGCGACATGGCCGAGCGCTCGGTGGTCTTCGCCCTGGCCAACCCCGACCCGGAGGTCGACCCGGCCGAGGCCGGGCGGTACGCCGCGGTCGTCGCCTCGGGTCGCTCCGACTACCCCAACCAGATCAACAACGTGCTGGCCTTCCCCGGGGTCTTCCGCGGCCTGCTCGACGCCCGGGCCACCGAGATCACCGTCGACATGCTGCTGCGCGCGGCCCAGGCGATCGCCCTGGCGGTGCGCGACGACGAGCTCAACCCGAGCTTCATCATCCCGAGCGTCTTCGACACCGACGTGCCCAAGGCGGTCGCGGCCGCGATCCGGGGCGTCCGACGCGAGCCCGGTCCCCCGGAGGTCTAGCCGCGGGTCAGGACCCGGCGCGCCGGACGGAGCTCGACCAGCTCGGCCAGGGCGGTGTCGCGCACGTCGGGCGCGGGGGCCTCGACGGTCACCGAGTAGGGGTGCTCGGCGTAGGCCACGGTGACGCGGTAGCGACCCTCGCCGGGCTCGTCGGCGGTGAAGACGAGCCGGTCGCCGTCGACGACCGGCTCGGTGCCGTAGCTGCGCTCGAGGAACGCCAGGCCCTCGGTGGTCGACGTACGGACGCTGTAGACGATCGTCACGGGCCGCTGGTCGACGATCACCGAGCAGGTGAACTCGGTCGGGCGCTCGCGGCCGCGCGCCGGGCGCCGGATCTCGCGGCAGCTGTCGGCGTCGCGCCGGAAGCTCGGGAAGACCCAGCGCAGCCCGGCCCGGCCGTCGGGGGCGGTGCACTCGGCGAGCGGCGCGGTCGCGCCGTCCCAGCAGGTGACGTCGGGTGGCGCGGCGGCCCGGTCGGGGAGGTCGGCCCACAGCTTGGAGGCGCCGATCCCCGCGGCCACCAGCAGCCCGGCCACGAGGGGCACCAGCACGAGCAGGGAGCGGGCCCGCCGCAGCGTGCGCAGCACGACGTGCGGCTCGTCGTCCTCGTCGTCGGGGGCGGGCATGGGGTCATTGTGCGTGGTCGGGGCGGGCGAGCGCGACCACCACCGGTGACCGGACTTTACAAAAAGAGACCTCTTGTCAAGACGGTTTACATACCCTACGGTTCTGTAAACCCCGCAAGGACGCAGGAGGCCTTCATGACCGACACCATCCGCAACAGCACGGTGCCCGCCGGGTCGAGCGAGACCTGGAAGGACTCCAAGCGCTACCTCTGGCTGATCGGGCTGGTCGTCCCGTCGCTGGCCTTCGCGGCCGGTGGCCTGTGGGCCCTGACCGGCTGGGGGGTGTGGTTCTGGATCGGCCCCATCGTCGTGCTCGGTGTCGTGCCCGCCATCGACCTGTTCGCCGGCCTCGACCGCTCCAACCCGCCCGACGACGCGATCGAGGCGCTGGAGAAGGACAAGTACTACCGCTGGATCACCTACCTGTTCCTGCCGATCCAGTACGTCGGCTTCGTGGCGGCGTTCTACGTGATCGCCGAGGGTGCGCCGTTCGGGCTCGGTGAGCTGAGCCTGGTCGACAAGATCGGCCTGGCCATCACCATCGGCACCATCGGCGGCATCGGCATCAACACCGCCCACGAGCTGGGGCACAAGCGCGAGGCCAACGAGCGGTGGCTGTCCAAGATCGCCCTGGCCCAGAGCTTCTACGGCCACTTCTACATCGAGCACAACCGCGGCCACCACGTGCGCGTCGCCACCCCCGAGGACCCCGCCTCCTCCCGCCTGGGCGAGAACTTCTACGCCTTCTGGCCGCGCACCGTCCTCGGCTCGCTCAAGAGCGCGTGGCACCTGGAGAAGAAGCGCTACGCCCGCAAGAAGACCCACCCCTTCCACCTCGGCAACGACGTCCTCAACGCCTGGCTCATGTCGGCGGTCCTCTTCGGCGGTCTCGTCGCGTGGCTCGGGGTCGAGATCCTGCCGTTCCTGCTCATCCAGGCCGTGATCGGCTTCTCGCTGCTCGAGGTCGTCAACTTCATGGAGCACTACGGGATGCTGCGCCAGAAGGTCGGCGCCGGCGCCAAGCAGCGCTACGAGCGCGTCGACCCCTCGCACTCCTGGAACTCCAACAACATCGCGACCAACGTGCTGCTCTACCACCTGCAGCGCCACAGCGACCACCACGCCAACCCGACGCGTCGCTACCAGACCCTGCGCGACTTCGAGGAGTCCCCGGTCCTGCCCACCGGCTACGCCGGGATGATCGTGCTCGCCCTGGTCCCGCCGCTGTTCCGCAAGGCGATGGACCAGCGCGTCGTCGACCACTTCGGTGGCGACATCACCCTGGCCAACGTGCAGCCCCGCAAGCGCGCCAAGTACCTCGCCAAGTACCCCCGTCCGGCCCACGTGCTCGAGGCCGAGCGGGTCGCCCGCGAGGACGCCGCCCTCGCCGCGGCCGCCGCCGCGGCGTCCGAGGAGGTGCTCGCGGCCCGGTGCCCCGGGTGCGGCTACACCTATGAGGTCGAGGTCGGCAACGAGCTCGAGGGCTTCGCGGCCGGCACCGCCTGGAAGGACATCCCCGACGACTGGTGCTGCCCCGACTGCGGGGTGCGCGAGAAGGTCGACTTCGTCGCCGTCGAGCGGCAGGACGCCTGATGGGCGCGCGGATCGTGGTCGACCGCGACAAGTGCGAGGGCCTCGGCATGTGCGAGGCGATGGCCTCGGACTACTTCGAGCTCACGGAGTCGTCGGACGGTGACGACGAGATGGTGGTCCTGCAGGAGGAGGTGCCCGAGGCCGACCGCGCCCACGTGCACTCCGCCACCCAGGCGTGCCCCGTGCTCGCCCTCACCCTGTTGGGATAACCCCCCGTGCCTACGCTGGTCTCCATGACGGACGTGGCGACAGCGGTGACGACACGGCAACGCATCGTCGACACCGCCGTCCGGCTGACCAGCGAGGTCGGGTGGTCGCAGGTCACGATGGCCAAGCTCGCCGACGAGGTCGGCGTCAGCCGGCAGACGGTCTACAACGAGATCGGCACCAAGCCGGGGCTCGCCGAGGCGATGATCCTCGGCGAGCTCGACCGGTTCCTCGGCGTCGTCTCGCTGGCCTTCGACAAGCACCCCGACGACCTGGTCGAGGCCATCAAGGTGGCCTCGCGCACCGTCCTCGAGCACGCCCACGACAACCCTCTGCTCCACGCCGTCGTCTCCGCGACCCACGGCGCCGACACCGAGCTGCTGCCCCTGCTGAC
>CALRVO020000425.1:0-4218 GCA_943371595.1 Sphingomonas paucimobilis | reverse complement strand
GGTGCCGGTCGACGTCGACCTGGCGGTGGCGCAGTGGGAGGCCTACGTGGCCGCGCTGCACGCCGAGGGCTGGGAGACGGTCGAGGTGCCGCCGGCCCCGGGTTGCCCCGACTCCGTCTTCGTCGAGGACACCGTCGTGGTCTACGGCGACCTGGCGGTGATCACCCGCCCCGGCGCCGACGAGCGCAAGCCCGAGACGGCCGGGACCGAGCAGACGCTGCGCGACCTGGGCTACCGGATCGCCCGGATCGAGGCACCCGGGACCCTCGACGGCGGCGACGTGCTCAAGCACGACGGCACCGTGTGGGTCGGGCTCGGCGGGCGCACCGACCAGGCCGGGCTCGACCAGCTCGCCGCGCACCTCGCGCCCCTCGGCGCCGAGGTGGTCGGCGTACCGCTGACCAAGGTGCTGCACCTCAAGTCGGCGGTCACGGCCCTGCCCGACGGGGTGGTCGTGGGGTTCGCCCCGCTGGTCGACGACCCGGACGTCTGGCCCGACTTCCTCGCGGTCCCCGAGGAGCCCGGCTCCCACGTCGTGCTGCTCGACGGGTCCACCGTCCTCATGTCGACCAGCGCCCCGCGCACCCGCGCCCTGCTCGAGGCGCGCGGACTGCGCGTGGTCGCGGTCGACCTCACCGAGTTCGAGAAGCTCGAGGGGTGCGTGACCTGCCTGTCGGTGCGACTGCGCGGCTGAGCCGGTCAGCGCCCGGGGCCGGGGCCGGGGCCGACCCCCGGTCGGAAGACGAGCGGTCCGCGCTCGGCGGCCGGCGGGATGCGCACGGGTGCGGTCGCGCCGTAGGCGAACGTGGCCGACAGCGGCGGCACCCCGTCCTCCAGGCTGGTGAGGTCGGCACGGACCAGGTGCAGGTCGTCGTCGACCCACAGGTCGTAGGTGGTCGGGACCTCGCGGAGGCTGGGGGTGCCCTCGGTCGCGGTGACGCGGAGGTGGCGGGTGAGCACCCCGCCGGTCGAGGTCTCCAGGCCCAGGTCGGTCAGGTCGGGGCTGCCCACGAGGGTGGCGAACCGCGCCACCGGGTCGCGGGTCGCCATGCCGTAGACGACGAACCCACCGACCGAGCTGCCCGGTTCGGTGCAGCTGTGGGGCGCGTCGCTGGCCACCACCTGGCCGACCGCGTTGTTGCCCAGGGCCTGCAGCGCGCGGCCGGCCGCCCGGTTGACGCACACCCGGCCACCAGGCAGCTGGACCTGCTCACGCGCCGTCCCGTCCTCGGTCCACGAGAACCGACGCGCTGCGACGATCCAGGGAGCCTCGGCCGGCACGAGGTCGATGGTGAGCTCGACCGGACCCGAGACCACCGTGGAGAGGCCGCCGGCCGCCCGCACCTCCTCCAGGAGCGCCTCGCGCAGGGCGAACGTGTCGGTGCGCAACGCCCCCGAGCCGAGCGGGTGCGCCAACGACGCCGGCACGGACGGGGCGGCCGGCGCTGCGGTCGGCGGTGCGGGTGACGGTGCGGCTGACCGGTCCGACCCGGACCCGCAGGCGACGAGGGCCCACAGGGCTGAGGCGGCCAGGACACCGACGAGGGGCGCGGAGACCGGCCGGTGGCGGCGCTCCCTGTCGGCCACGGTCGTCGCTCAGACCTCGCCGAGGGTGTGGATGACGACCTCGCCGGCGAGCAGCGGACCGGCGACCTCGAAGGCCTTGGCCACGTGGGGCTGACCCATGTGGGCGTCGAGGTCGGCCTGCGAGCGCCACTCCTCGACGGTGACGTAGGTGCCGGGCACCGACGTCGAGGCGAAGACCTCGTAGCGCAGGCACCCCTCGTCGGAGCGGGAGGAGGCGGCGAGCTCGGCGAGGGCCGGTGCGGCCTCGGCGGCACGGGCGGGGTCGAGCGGGATGGTGGCCACGACGTTGAGGGACATGCCCTCGACCCTAGGGCTCCCACCCGGGCCCCCGATAGTGTCGATGACCGTGAGCATTCTCGATGACGCCCGCGAGGGCATGGACCTCGCCATCCGCCCCCAGGACGACCTGTTCGGCCACGTCAACGGACAGTGGCTGGAGACCGTGGAGATCCCCAGCGACCGGTCGAGCTGGGGTCCGTTCGTGCAGCTGGCCGACGCCGCGGAGGCGCAGGTCAAGGAGATCATCGAGAGCCTCGCGGTCCAGACGGGCTCGGGCGCCGAGGTCGACGCCGAGGACGCCGAGGACGACCGCAAGATCGGCGACCTCTTCGCCTCCTTCATGGACACCGACGCGATCGCCGCCCGCGGCACCGAGTCGCTGCGCCCGCTCATCGACGCGGTGGGCGCGCTGCGCGACACCCGCGACCTGGCGGCGTTCCTCGGCGAGTTCGAGCGGATCGGCGGCCACGGAGTCTTCGGGTCCTACATCGACAACGACGACAAGGACTCCGACCGCTACATCACCAACCTCTACCAGGGCGGGCTGGGCCTGCCCGACGAGTCCTACTACCGCGACGACAAGTTCGCCGACAAGCGCGCGGCGTACGTCGCCTACCTGACCACGCTGCTGACGCTGGGCCGTCACGAGAACGCGCCCGAGGCGGCCGCGACGATCCTCGACATCGACACCAGGATCGCTGCCGGCCACTGGGAGCGCGCCGAGACGCGCGACGTGCAGAAGACCTACAACCTGATGACCTACGACGAGCTCGTGGCGCTGTGCCCGAACTTCGACTGGGACGCCTACGTGCGCAACCTCGGCGGCAGCCGCGAGACCATCGCCGAGGTCGTCGTGCGTCAGCCGTCGTTCTTCGCGCACCTCTCCACGGTGCTCGAGGAGGTGTCGATCGAGGACTGGAAGGCGTGGCTGCTCAGCCACGTGCTGCGCTCGGCGGCCGCCTACCTGACCGACGACTTCGTCGAGACCAACTTCGACTTCTACGGCCGCACCCTCAACGGCACCCCCGAGCTGCGGGCCCGCTGGAAGCGTGGCGTCGGCTTCGTCGAGGGCGCGATGGGCGAGGCCGTCGGCAAGATCTACGTCAAGCGGCACTTCCCCCCGACCAGCAAGGCGCTGATGGACGAGCTGGTCGCCGACCTGCTCGAGGCCTACCGCCAGTCGATCGAGAAGCTCGACTGGATGACCGAGGCCACCAAGCAGCGCGCCTACGACAAGCTCGCGACCTTCCGGCCCAAGATCGGCTACCCCGAGAAGTTCCGCGACTACTCCGCGCTGCCCGTCGACCGCGGCGACCTGCTGGGCAACGTCTTCGCCGCCTCGGCGTTCGAGACCGACCGCCAGCTCGCCAAGATCGGCTCGCCGGTCGACCGCGACGAGTGGTTCATGCTGCCGCAGACCGTCAACGCCTACTACAACCCCGGCACCAACGAGATCTGCTTCCCGGCCGGCATCCTGCAGAAGCCGTTCTTCAGCCCCGACGCCCTGCCGGCCGAGAACTACGGCGGCATCGGCGCGGTCATCGGGCACGAGATCGGGCACGGCTTCGACGACCAGGGCGCGCAGTACGACGGCCAGGGCAACCTCAACGACTGGTGGACCCCCGACGACAAGGCGGCCTTCGAGCTCAAGTCGAAGGCGCTCGTCGAGCAGTACGACGGTTTCGAGCCCCGCGCGTTGCCGGGCGAGAAGGTCAACGGGGCACTCACGGTCGGCGAGAACATCGGCGACCTCGGCGGCCTGACGATCGCGCTGAAGGCCTTCGCCCTCAACCGCGCGCGCCACGGCGAGCAGTCGACGCCGGAGGGTCGCAAGATGCTGTTCCTCAACTGGGCCTACGTGTGGCGCACCAAGCGGCGTACCGAGCAGGAGCAGCAGTACCTCACCATCGACCCCCACAGCCCGCCGGAGTTCCGCGCCAACATCGTGCGCAACCTCGATGAGTTCCACGACGTCTTCGGCACCACCGAGGGCGACGGCCTGTGGCTCGACCCGGCCGAGCGGGTCCGTATCTGGTGAGCCCTGGCGGCCGGTCCACGCCCGCGTGATCCGGCCCGGCTGCCGGCGTCACGCACTACCGTTCCGAGCGTGGACGTCACGCGACGGGAGGCGGCGCTGGCCGGACTGCTGGACGCCGTGGTCGCCAGCGTCATCGCCGACGAGGTCGCCGACGAGGTCGCCGACGAGGTCGCCGGGGCGGCCCCGGCGCCGTCGGACGCCGCCTGGGACGCCGGCCTGGCGGTGCTGCGCCACACCCTGGCCTCCCGCTGGGAGCTCGCGTGGGCACTGGCCGGCGCGCTCCCGGCGCCCGGTCCCGACGACCTGCACGCCCG
>CALRVO020000424.1:0-4233 GCA_943371595.1 Sphingomonas paucimobilis | reverse complement strand
GATCGGCCGCTCTGTCGCCGGGCGCCCGATCGTCGCCCACCACCTCGGTGAGCCCGACCGACCCGGCGTCGAGACCGTGGTGCTCTTCGCGACCATGCACGGCAATGAGCCGGTGCCGCGTCTCGCGCTGCGCGGGCTCATCGACGGTCCGACCGTCGTCGGCCTCGACCTGTGGGTGGTGCCCGTCTACAACCCCGACGGGCTCGCCGCCGGCAGCCGGCGCAACGCGCGGGGCGTCGACCTCAACCGCAACTTCCCCTACGCGTGGGCCGACCTCGACGGCAGCTACGAGTCCGGGAGCGGCCCGGCCTCCGAGCCCGAGACCCGCGCGATCATGCGGTTCCTGCGCCGCGTCGACCCCGACTGGCTGCTGAGCTTCCACCAGCCGCTCAACGGCGTCGACACCGACACCAAGCGCCCCGCCTTCGCACGTCGCGTCGCCCGCGAGCTCGGGCTGCCGACCCGCACCCTCGACTGCGGGGGCGTCTGCCACGGCACCATGACCGGCTGGTTCAACCACCACTTCCGGGGCACGGCCCTCACCGTCGAGTACGGCGCCTCGCCCTCGCGGCGGCGGATGACGCGGGTCGTCCCCGACCAGGTCCTGCGGATCTTCGGAGCGGTGCGGGGCGTGCGGTCGTTCGGGCCGGTCGAGCTCTAGTCGCGTCGGTCGAGGAGATCGCTCGCACGGTGCCCCCACAGTGGTCGAGGAGGTCGCGCCCACGGTGGTCGAGGAGGTCGCCCGCGACCGTCTCGAGACCACACCAGCCGCCCCGGCGCTGCCAACCTGATCCGGGCTTCGGGTGGTCCGGGTCGGGCGGCCGCGCGCGTAGTCGATCGCGCCTCGGCGTCAAGGACGCTTCGCGCCGCTGCGCGGCCGCCTTCGGCGGTCCTTGACCCCGAGCCTCTCGCGATCGACTGACGGCGCACTGTCGGCGACGCCTCGCACGCTCGGCGCGCCGCCGCTGGCGCGGCCGCCCGACTCTCTGTCCCCGGTGTCTCTCGACCGGCGAGGATCGTCCGCACCTGAGCGGGGGAGATCCTCGCCGGTCGCCGGGGCGACGCGGTGTTGAGGTGTGTCTCGTGCTTCTCGGGTCGTCCGCGCCGACGACCCGACGCGCTGAGACCTCAGGCCGCGCCAGACCCGGCGAGACCCGGCGAGACCCGGCGAGACCCGGCCAGACCCGGCGAGACCGCGCCCGGAGTCCGGGACCTCAGCGGCCCTCGAAGACCGGCTTCTCCTTGGCGACGAACGCCGCGACCGCGGCCTGGTGGTCGGCGGTGGCACCGGTCTTGGTCATCATGGCGCTCTCGAGCTCGAGGGCCTCGGTCAGCGTGACGCCGGCGGCGTACGACACCGAGCGGCGGATCGCGCCGAGGGCGACGGTGGGGCCGGCGGCCAGGCGGGCCGCCATCTCACCGACGACGGCGGCCAGGTCGTCCGCAGGGACGACCTGGTTGGCCAGGCCCAGCTCGAGGGACTCGTCGGCCTTGACGGTGCGCGGGAAGTAGAGGAGCTCCATCGCCTTGGCACGGCCGACGAGCAGCGGGAGGTGGTAGGAGGCGCCGGTGTCGCAGGACAGGGCGACGTTGGCGAAGGCCAGGTTGAACCCGGCCGTGTCGGCGACGACCCGCAGGTCGCAGGCGAAGGCCAGCGAGGCCCCGGCGCCGGCGGCGACGCCGTTGATCGCGGCGATGACCGGCTTCTCCATGCCGGCCAGGGCCGTCACGATCGGGTTGTAGTGCTGGTCGACGGTGGTGAAGAGCTGGTCGCTGCCGCCGTTGTGCAGCAGCTGGATGTGTTCCTTGAGGTCCTGCCCGGTGCAGAACGCGCGGCCGGTGCCGGTCAGGACGACGCAGCGCGCCGCGGGGTCGGCAGCGACCTGGGTGACGATCTCGAGCAACAGCTCCTTGGTCGCGATGTCGAGGCTGTTCATCGCGTCGGGGCGGTTGAGGGTGATCGTGGCGACCCCGTCGGTGAGGTCGAGCAGCACGGGGGAGTCGGCGGAGCCAGCAGTCATGGAAGCGCAGTCTGCCACTGCCCCGCACCGGCTCCGCGGACCCGCCGGAGCAGGTCGCGGGCGGTGGTGGTGCGACAGCGAGGCCGGATAGGGGATAATGGTCGTCACACGAGCGGCGACGGTGTCGTCTGCTCCGCCACGACACGGAAGAGGTCCCGCATGGCGGCGATGAAGCCACGGACAGGCGACGGTCCGCTGGAGGTCACCAAGGAAGGCCGTGGCATCGTGATGCGCGTGCCGCTCGAGGGCGGGGGTCGCCTCGTGGTCGAGCTCAACGCTGAAGAGGCCGGCGCGCTGGGCGACGCCCTCAAGAACGTCGTCGGGTGAGCAGGAGCACCTCGTCCTCGGTCGCCAGACCGACCCTGCCGAGCCAGGTCTCGCCGCCCGACGTGGCGCTGACCCAGGTCTCGTTGCACGCCCTCACCGGCGTGGACGTGGTGGCGATCCCGGTCTTCCCCGGTGAGCCCGGGGACGCCGGTGACGCCGGGGACACCCCGACCGCTCCTCTGCTCGGTCCCGGCGCGGCCGAGATGTCCGACCACCTGGGTGTCGACCTGGTGGCGGTCGCCGAGGCCGCACGGGCCACGGGTGCCGTCGGCGAGGTTGTGACGGTCCCGGTCCCGCTCGGTGGGCCCGACAACGCCGACCTGCGCCTCGTCCTCCTCGTGGGGGTCGGCCAGGGGCGGCCGACCGACCTGCGGCGCGCGGGCGCGGTCGTGGCCCGCGCCACCCGTGACCGCACCGCCGTGGCGACGACGATCGCGTCGCTCGACCCCGACCAGGGCATCGAGGCGTTCGTGGTCGGCGTCATGCTGGGCTCCTTCGGCTTCTCGTGGCGCTCCGGCGCCCCCGAGCACGTCCCTGTCGCGCGTGTCGTCCTCGCCGGTCTCCCGGCGTCGGCTGACGCGACCGACCGGGCCGCGCTCGAACGCGCCGTCGCCCTCGGCGGCGCCGGGTGGCGAGCCCGCCAGCTGGCGACCGTGCCGTCCAACCTCAAGAACCCCGCGTGGCTGGCCGAGCAGGCAGAGCAGCTCGCCGACGAGGCCGGCCTCACCTGCCGTGTCTGGGACGACGAGCAGCTGCGCGCCGAGGGGTTCGGCGGCATCGTCGGCGTCGGCCAGGGCTCGGCCACGCCGCCGCGGCTGATCCGCCTCGACTACACACCGGCCCGCAGCGGCCGGCGTACCCCCACCGTGGTGCTGGTCGGCAAGGGCATCACCTTCGACAGCGGCGGCTACTCCATCAAGCCCGCGCAGGGCATGGCCACCATGAAGCGCGACATGACCGGCGGCGCCGTCGTGCTGGCCACGATGGCCGCCCTCGCTGCGGTCGGGTGCCCGGTCAAGGTGGTCGGGCTGGTCCCGGCCGCCGAGAACGCCGTCTCCGGCAGCGCCACGCGCCCCGGTGACGTGCTGCGCCACTACGGCGGCCGCACCTCTGAGGTCACCAACACCGACGCCGAGGGCCGACTGGTCCTCGCCGACGCCCTGGCCTACGCCGTCGCCGAGCTCGACCCTGCCGCGGTCGTCGACGTCGCGACGCTCACCGGGGGCGTCAAGGTCGCCCTGGGCCAGCAGGTCGGCGGGCTCTTCGCCACCGACGACGCGCTGGCCGAGGCCCTGCTCGGCTCCGGCGAGACCGCGGGCGAGCCGTTGTGGCGCTTCCCGCTGTTCGCCGGCTACGAGGACAAGCTCGCCTCCAAGGTCGCCGACGCCGACAACGGGCCCTCGGGTCCAGCGGCGATCATGGCCGCGCTGTTCCTGCAGCACTTCGTCGGCGACGTCCCGTGGGCCCACCTCGACATCGCCTCGGTCGGCGACGCGCCGTCCGACTCCTACGAGTGGTCGGAGGGTCCGACCGGCTTCGGTGCCCGCGCCCTGCTCACGTGGCTCGGCTCGACCGACCCCCTGGCCGGGGTGGGCGTGCGGCCGTGAGGTCGCTGACGATCCGCTGGTCGCTCGCCGAGGCCCCCGCGGGGGTCGAGGACGAGCTGGCCTCCTACGTCGAGTCGACGTCGCACGCGCGGTTCACCGGCCTGGCGGGGTTGCGCTACAAGACGTGGCGGGTGCTGCCCGGCGAGTGGTTCGAGGGGCACTACGTGTTCGTGTCCGACGAGGCGCGCGCCGAGTTCCAGCGCTCCTTCACCGAGACGGCCGCCGAGTCGGCCGGGTCCCGCATCATCGGCAGCCCGCCGATCCTCATCGAGGCCAGC
>CALRVO020000423.1:0-4233 GCA_943371595.1 Sphingomonas paucimobilis | reverse complement strand
CACCAGCAAGAGGTTCAGGCCTACTCGAACGGGTCGATTTGAGACATCCGACCAGCGCTGGACTCGTTCTGACCAATTCGGTCAGAAGTGGGCCCGGGTTCACGCCCCTCGTCGACGCCGAACCCGGTGATCCAGTCGTCCACGGCCCGCGCGCCCGTCCCGATCAGGACCGCGCGCTCACCGAGCTCGCTGACCACGATCTCGACGTCCGCGGTGACGCTCGGCGGTGCGAGCCGGTAGGTCGTGGCCCGCAGGTCACCCAGGAAGTAGGGGCCCAGGGCGGCCACGGGTCCCCCGACGACGACGCCTCCCGGGCTGACGTGGGCGAGGAGGCCGGCCAGCACCTGGCCGAGCCGCTGGCCCACGTCACGGGCGAGCTGGACGGTCGCGGGGTCACCGGCGTGCGCCGCCGCGACGACGTCGGCCAGGGTCAGCGCCCCCTCCTGCTCGAGCGCGGCCGCGAGGCGGTGGGACCGGCCCCGTCGTGCGAGCTCGGTCGCCTGGGCGATGACGGCCGGCGCTCCGGCGTAGGCGTCGAGGCAACCGGTCCGTCCGCAGGCGCACACCGGCCCGAACTCCTCGACGCGCACGTGCCCCACCTCGCCGGCCCGGCCGGCGGCGCCGGTGACCATGCGACCGTCGGAGACCGTGGCGGCCGTGACCCCGTTGCCGAGCCGGAGGGCGACCAGGTCGGCCAGCCCGGGGAAGGCGCCCGAGTGGCGCTCGCCGAGCACCATCGCCCGCGACGCGGGCGTGACGCCCACGGGGGCGTCGTACCGGTCGGCGAGCAGCCGCAGGGTCTCGGCCAGCAGCGGGTCGGCACCCTCGACCACCGCGACCGCCATCGCGTCAGGCACCCGCGCGCCGAGCACCTCGTCGACCGCGCCGGCGATCTCTCCGGCGACACGCTCGACGTCGCCGTGCTCGACCCGGTCGATGCTCACCCCGCCGGTAATGGTGAGGTGCCCGCTGGTGGTCGCGACCCGCACCCGACGCTCCCCGATCGAGACCGCCACGAACGTGCGTCCGGCCGCGAGCCTGACCGTGGTCGACCGTCGGCCGCCCGAGCTCGGTGCGAGGTGACCGTCCTCGACGAGCTTGTCGGCGGCCAGACGGCGTACGGCGGCGGAGACGGTCGTGCGCGGCAGCCCCACTGCGAGTGCGAGGTCGGCCTTGGTCTGCGGGCCGTGGTCACGCAGCAGCCGCACCACGTCACCGGCGAGCCGGGGTTCCCTCACGGTCGACCGTCCGGGGCGGGGCGACGTCGCTGCAGGTCATCAGCGGCGGCCACGCCGCCATCCTACGGACGCCACGCCGTGGCCCGCGTGGGTGCGGGCCCCCGGGGGCGAGCCGGTCACTGCGGGTCGGCGATGGCCGATCCGGTGCCGGTGACCCGAGCCCGGGCGGGAGCACCGGGCAACGTGAGCGGGAGGTCGGCGGCCGCCGTCAGGCGCACCTCGACCCGGGCGCCGTCGACCTCGACCGCGACCTGCAGACCGGGGTGTTCGGCGTAGGCCCCGACGTCGCGCAGGTAGGCTGCGACCGCCGCCCGGGCCGACGACGCGGTGATCTGCAGCGGCGACTCGTCGAGGCCACCGTCGTAGACCTCCGCGCCCTCGGCCCCGAGGTCGGCCCCCTGCAGCGCCGCTCCCTCGGCGAGCGTGGCCAGGCCCTGGCGCTCGAGGAACGCGGCGCTGGCGTCGACCACGACCGCGATGGTCATCAACAGGATCACCGCGAACCCGACGATCAACGGCGTCACCGAGCCGCGCTCACCGTCACGCCTCCGGTCGGTACGCCTGCGCTCAGTCCGCCGCGGCACCGGTGATCTCCTGGTACTGCCCGATGGGCACGGTGTGGGTCGCGTCGAGGGCGAAGGAGGGAGTGCCGCTGCCGAGCATCTCGGGCAGCAGCGGCAGGTCGACCCGGGTCTCGACGCGCACGCTGATGATGGAGGTGCCGCTGTGGCAGTCGGCGTACGGCGTGCAGGTGATCCGCACCGCGACCGGCATCCCCGTCGCCCCCTGGTCGGCCAACGCCTGACGAGCAGCGGCGGTCGCGGCGCGCCGACCGGCGGCGTCGTCGGGGGCGAGCGCGAACGCGCGGGCGGCCGAGCGGGCCGCGGTCGTGGTCGCGAACGCACCACGCTGGACCTCGAAGACCGACAGCACGACGTAGACCAGCGGCACCAGCAGCAGGATGCCGAGCCAGACCGTCTCGACGATCGCGCTCCCCCGGTCGTCGCGGGCACGACGCAGAGCGGTGCTCACGGCAGCTCCTGAACGGCGTGGCCCTCGACCTCCACCTCGACGGCGGGACCGCCGAGCCCGAGCGCGGGCACCTTCGCCCGGACGACGACCTCGATGGTGGGCACCCCGCCGACGACCACGCGCCGCACCGTGACGTCGTCGGCGAAGCGGCCCGAGATCGCGCCGGCGACCTGCTCGCGGGTGCGAGCCTCACCGTCGCCCGGACCGCGCCCCTGCACCGCGGCGTACCTCGCCCCCTCGGCGGCGGCCGAGGCCAGGGTGTTGCGCACGTGGAGCACGAGCGCGAGCTGGAGGATGCCCAGCACCAGCGGGACCAGCACGACGAGCACCAGCACGAAGTCGACGACGGCCGCACCGCGCTCGTCGCGACGACGGGACATCGCCTACTGCACCTTGTTGAGCGCGGCCTCGAGCATCGCCGACAGCTGGGGCTTGGCGATGGCCCCGAGCGCCGCCACGATCGTCGCGCTCATCACGGTGATCAGCACCCAGCCCGGCACGTCGCCGCGTTCCTTGTCGCGGTCGGGAGCAAGCAGGCGGAGGTAGATCCGGACCAGCAGGTCGTTGACGTTCGCCATGGTGGTGGGCCTTTCCGAGAGGTGGGACGGTCGTGCGCGGTCAGACGGTGAGCGAGAGCCCGATGAAGCCGGGCCAGAAGGCGAACGCTCTCTTACCTTTGAAAGCCTTATGCCCTCGCTTGCTCTAGCTAGCACCCCGAGAACCACCACCACCCGAGCGATCACAGGACGACACCCCCGGCCAATCCAGCCTGTGCACGCTCAATCGATTCTGTGGATACATGCGGTCGGTAGGCGCCACGTCGACTACTTCCACGATTGCCTGAATGTGGCCCTGACCTGCGAAAACAGGTTCTTATCCACAGCTACCTGTGGATTGACGCCTGTCGTACTGACACAGACATCAGGATCATGGATAGCGGCGAACAACGCTGATGGAACTAGATCCTTAGCGGGAGCAGGTGGAGTCAATGGACCCGATGTGGCTTGGGGGCGTGGCACTCGCCGTTGCGGGCGTGATCGCCCGGCTTCCAGCCATCCTGCCCGAGCTGCGCAGGACTGTTGACTGGTGGGACGAGAGACAAGCTCGACGGCGCCGGTCCGCGCTCGCCCGCAAACGGCGCGCAAACGCCACCCATAGTTCTACGCAGCGCAGTGCCGCCCCATAGGCCTCGCCGTGGCACAGAGGGTGGGGGCAGGACCCCTGCCTATGCCCACTCCGGATCGGTAGTGGACAACTGCGCGGAATCTGCCACGGTTTCAAAGGTCGAACCCGGCCCGCAGCGCCGCGCGAACGGGCAGAGCAGCCCCTGGGCCTAGATCGGGTACCTCGCCACGATCTCTCGCGAGATCGCTATCGTTTCGACGGCAGCAGCCCGATCGATCATCTCGAACCACCCGTGCGCGGCATCGTTTCGGCGTTCTCCAACGAGTTGAATCTTTTTATGCATCGTCTTCGTGATGATTCCTTCAACCTTCAGACGATCGGCATAGAGCAAAAGAGTCCTCTCGCGTTCAGGCTTGGTTATCAGCACTGCCCGAGCGGCTGCTAGCTGGCGCAGGTGTCGCTCCAACACGGCTCCGGCTAACGCGGCAGCAGAAGAGGGCGGCAGGCCCGTCTCATAAAGGGACGACTCCGCCTGATCGAGCAAACCCGAAGTTGACGAAGATTCGGTAAAGGTAAGCCGACCGAGTCGGATCGCCCCGTGCTGCGACGGGGGAAGGTCCTGCGTAGCAACCCACCGTTGGGACTTGGAAGGGTGCTGGTCACCGACCGAACGGACGATACCCAGGTAAGTAAAGCCATGCTCGATCCCGATCGCTCGCAGCGAGAAGGCCAGCGTCAATGCGGTCAGATCAAACGGCAGGCCGGCGCGCTTGCCGGCCAAGCGCACCAAGCGTAGTACGCGACGGCGGTCTAACCGTTCCCCGTCCTCTCGCAAGAT
>CALRVO020000422.1:0-4234 GCA_943371595.1 Sphingomonas paucimobilis | reverse complement strand
AGGAGTGGCGCTCGGTCAAGGCCGCCTGGACCCGCGAGGTCGAGGCCGACGTGCCCTGACGGCCCACCTCCGACAGGCGCGAGCACGCCGAACCGGCGGTGATGCCACGGGCCGCCCGGCGGAGGGGTACGATGTCGGCACGCCGGGGTGAGACCGGCTGTCTCCCGCCACGCGGCCCCACCAGCCGCTGGCAGCACCACCGCCGGCGTCCAGCGCCACGGTCCGTGCGTGTCGTCCGTCCGTCGACCACCACCTCGTCGGGCACGCCGCCGGACCGCCGCCCCGTACCCGGCGTACCCCGCGAGAGCCGCCCCCAGGCGGTCCCGCAGCTCCGGAGGAGGAGTTCCTTGGCTCGAGGAGGCCAGCGCCAGAACGGCGCCAACCGCACCAGCGCTCGACAGCGCCGTGGGCGCGAGCTCGACAACGAGGGGATCATCCCGATCCTGGCGCGCGCCGTGCGCGAGGTCGAGGGTGCCGCGCAGCGGGGCAAGGTCAAGCCGTCGAGCCGCACCAAGTTCCAGGTCGTGGCCCTGCTGGCCCGCGAGGAGCGGTCGCGGGTCAAGGTCGACCCCGACATCACCGAGGGACAGCGCGCCGACCAGCTCAAGCGCCTCGACGGCATCGGCACGATCCTGGCCAAGACCACCGCGCGTGACACCTCCCTGCTCTCGCTGCTCGCCGAGGACGCCGTGGTCTCCGAGGCCGCCCGCGACCTCAAGCGCGAGATGCTCGAGGCCGCCGGGGTCGAGGTCGCCCCCGACGAGCCGGTCGCGGCCGAGCCCAACGGTGTCACCTTCGACCCCGAGCGCCAGGTCGTCCCGCGCTCGGTGCTCTCCTACCAGCTCGCCAACCCGTTCCTGGTGCCCGACTTCACCGGCGCCGTCCGGCCCGGCCACGCCCGCCGGCTCGCCGGCTGGGAGCTCATCGAGCCGCTGCTCGAGTCGTTCGAGCGCGCCGCCGGCGGAGCCGTGTCGTGCATGGCGCTTCCCGAGGACTCCTCGGTCAAGGCGCCCGCCGGCCTCGAGCTGATGCACCACCAGGCCCAGGTCGTCGCGGCCGCGGCCGCCGGCCACCGCACCTTCCTGCTCGCCGACGAGCCGGGCCTCGGCAAGACCGCGCAGGCGCTGCTCGCCGCGCAGGCCGCCGACACCTTCCCGCTGCTCGTCGTGGTGCCCAGCGTCGTCAAGACCAACTGGGCCCGCGAGGTCAGCCTCTGGACCCCCCACCGCACGTCCACGGTGATCCACGGCAACGGCCACGACATCGACGGCTACGCCGACATCGTCATCGTCAACTACGAGATCCTCGACCGCCACGTCGGCTGGATGCGCCACCACGGCTTCCGGGGGATGGTCGTCGACGAGGCCCACTTCATCAAGAACAAGAGCTCCCAGCGCTCCCAGCACGTGCTGCAGCTCGCCGACTCGATCCGCGCACGGACGCCCCGGCCGCTGATGACGGCGCTGACCGGCACCCCGCTGATCAACGACATCGACGACTTCCGCGCGATCTGGCAGTTCCTCGGCTGGATCGACGAGAAGAAGCCGCTGCCGCCGCTGATGGACCGGCTCGAGGACACCGGCCTGACGCCCATCGACCCGCCGTTCTACCCCGCCGCCCGCGCCGCGGTCATCGACCTCGGCATCGTGCGCCGCCGCAAGGTCGACGTCGCCTCCGACATCCCGGCGCGCCGCATCGCCGACCTGCCCGTCGAGCTCGAGGGCGAGGTCGGCCGCTCCATCCGCGAGGCCGAGCGCGAGCTCGCGCGGCGCCTGGTCGAGCGCTACGACATGGCGCTAGCCACCCGTCGTACGGGCGTCACGGTCGAGGGCATCGACCACGAGCTCGTACGCCGCGTCGCGACCTGGGAGCGCGAGGACACCACCACCGGCAAGGGTGCGTCCGACGGCGACAACGTCTTCACCATGATGCGCAAGATCGGGCAGGCCAAGGCCGGTCTCGCCGCCGACTACGCCGCCCAGCTGGCCCGCAACGTCGGGAAGGTCGTCTTCTTCGCCAAGCACGTCGACGTGATGGACCAGGCCGAGGAGCTCTTCGCCAAGCGCGGCATCAAGTCGGCCTCGGTGCGCGGCGACCAGTCGCCCAGCGCCCGCCAGGCCAACATCGACGCCTTCGTGCGCGACCCCGAGGTCGCGGTCGCGGTCTGCTCGCTCACCGCGGCGGGCGTGGGCCTCAACCTGCAGGTCGCCTCCAACGTCGTGCTCGCCGAGCTCTCCTGGACCGACGCCGAGCAGACCCAGGCCATCGACCGGGTCCACCGGATCGGCCAGGACCAGCCCGTCACCGCGTGGCGGATCATCGCCGCCCAGACGGTCGACACCAAGGTCGCCGAGCTCATCGACAGCAAGGCCGGCCTGGCCGCCCGTGCGCTCGACGGCTCCGACGAGGAGGTCGGGTCGTCGGTCGACATCCAGACCGAGGCGCTGGTGGGCCTGCTCACCGACGCGCTCGCCGCCCGTGAGGCCCGCGGCTGAGCCCTGGTCCGGCTCAGCCAATTCCAGGGTTGTCGGTGGTGCCACCTAGAATCTGGCGCGTCCAGGACCGACCGTCCCCCGCCCCGCTCCGCCCTCGCCCGACCAGGAGGTCGCCATGCGCGCCGCGCTGCTCGCCCGAGCGTCCCTGATCGCCCGCGTCGCCGTGGTCGCCGTGCTCGCCACGCTGGTGGTGAGCGCGACCTCCGGGGCCAGCGGCGAGAAGGCCGGTGGAGTGATCCGCGGGGAGCTCGACGGACAGCAGGTCCGGGTGACCCTCCCGACCGGTGACGCCGAGCCGCGGGGGCTCGCGATCTACTTCCACGGCCAGGGCGGCAGCCTCGACGACCGCATCGACGGCCCGTGGCTCGGTGCGCTGCTGCGCTCGGGCTGGGCGGTGGCCTCCTCGAGCTTCCACGACGAGTCCTGGGGCAACGAGGCCTCCACCGAGGACGTCAAGCTCCTCACCGAGTGGGCCGAGGACAAGGCCGGCGTGCCGACGTCGCTGTGGGTCTCGGGATCCATGGGCGGTGCGGTCTCCCTCAACGCGATGAACCACGGCGCGACCCCGCCCCCCTGCTGGTACGGCGTCAAGCCCGCGATCTCGCTGACCAAGATGGACCGCGTCATGGGCGCGCGCCGCTACATCGCCGAGGCCTACGGCGGGCCGGTCCCGGCCGACCGCAATCCGGTGCGCAACATGGCCGACCTGCCGGCCGACACCCGCTACCGCGTCGTCGCCTCGCCCCAGGACGAGCTGGTCGGGCTGCGCGACAACGCCGGTGCCCTGATCTCCGAGCTGACCGGGCGCGGCTACGACATCACCTACCACCTGGTGACCGGCCCCCACGAGGACCCGTCCCACTTCGACCCCGTCGACCTCGTCGCGTTCGGTGACTTCTGCCTGGGCGACGGCGACTCGCCGCCGTCCGACACCCCGCCG
The DNA here is from genome assembly GCA_943371595.1 of Sphingomonas paucimobilis. GTDB lineage: Bacteria > Actinomycetota > Actinomycetes > Propionibacteriales > Nocardioidaceae > Nocardioides. The sequence continues at coordinate 799 of CALRVO020000422.1, read as the reverse complement.
AGCCAGTCGGCGTCCTGACGCTCAGGCCGTGGCGAACAGCCCGGCCGACCCGACGAACCGCGCCACGCTGATCCGGATCGCGACCCGCGCGGGGTTGTCCCGCGGCACCCGGTAGCGCGCGGCGTACCGCTCGCACGCCCGGGCGACCGAGGCCGGGTCGTGCACGACCACCGCGGTCCCCTCCAGGGTCGACCAGCGTGCGCCGTCGACGGCGCAGGCCGCGACCTGGCCGCCCACGGCGTCACCGTCGGCGTCGTCCCCGGCCGCGAGTAGGTTGCGCACCTTGCGCGACCCGCCGGTGGTGATCACCCACGCGCACTGCTGCTCGTGGTCGAGCGCGACGCCGACCGGGACCACGTGGGGCCGGCCGTCGGGCCGCAGCGTCGTCAGGCTGCACAGGTGGCGCTCGGTCCAGAACTCCAGCAGGGCCTCAGGAAACTCGCCCCAGCCGGGGGACCACGACGTCATGGGGTCAGCCTAGGGGCGGCCGGCCCGCGGTGGTCGGGTCGAGCCGTCCGTGGTCAGGTTTCCGTGTACCTGCGGGGGTTTCGACGCGCTCGTACGACCTCGTTCCTCGGTCGTGTCGCTTGCTCAACCTCCCTCCTTGGATCTGAACGCTCGTTCCTCGCGCTCAGATCCATCGGGAGAACCACATGCGGTCGATCCAGTCGGACTTCGAGATCACCTCGTAGGACAGGATCGGGTAGAAGTAGGCGAAGTTGAGCACGACCAGCACGAAGAACGACCCGGCGACGATGACGCCGGTCGTACGCCGGGCCGAGGGCAGCCTCGACGGGCC
>CALRVO020000421.1:0-4235 GCA_943371595.1 Sphingomonas paucimobilis | reverse complement strand
CGGGGGAACTGTGAGGCACTGCTGCGCGACCGACCGAGGAAAGGCTCTGAGTCTGTGGACCGACGCAAGATTCTGCTCGTCGTGGCCGTCGTCGTCGCGGCGCTGGGCGCCGGGCTGGTGTTCGTCTACGCCCAGGGCGCCGACGACCGGGCCACCGACGACCAGCGCACCGTCGCGGTGCTCGTCGCGACGCAGGACATCCTCCCGGGCGAGTCGGCCGCCGCGGCGGCCGACGCCGGCAAGCTGCTGTCCCAGCAGGTCCCCGAGAGCCAGGTCCTGGCCGGGTCGACCAACAACGGGCGCGACTTCACCGACGCCATCGCCCTGACGACCATCTACGCCGGCGAGCAGCTCCTGACGCAGAAGTTCGGCACCATCGACGACATCGAGGGCAAGCCGACACTCCCGCTCCCCGAGGGCAAGACGGCCATCACCCTGCAGCTGACCGACGCCGGCCGCGTCGGGTCGTTCACCCAGCCGGGCTCCCACGTCGCGGTCTACTTCACCCCGGTGCTCCCGGAGGCCGCGCTGCCCGCCGACCAGGCGGGGGCCACGCCCATCGTGCCCGCCTGCGTCATCGAGGACGACCTGCTCGTCCTCGGTGTCGGGTCGCAGACCGTCAACCCCGCCCCGGTCGCCGAGGGTGCCGCCGCCCCGACCGACACCGTGGCCGTCACACTGCTGACCGTCGCGGTCGACTCCGAGCAGGCCTCGACCCTGATCGGTTTCCAGACCGCGGGCAGCAGCGGCTCGGGCTCCCCGATCACCTTGACCTTCGCGCTGCGCAACGACTCGAGCGACGTCCGCAACACCAAGGTGTGCGCGGAGTACATCAAGACCTTCAAGCAGCAGCTCGAGCTCGCCGCTCCGAGCCGCACGGCGAACGGCTGAACCTGGTGCCCGTCCTCGTCGAGCCCGACGCCCCCACGGTGGCCTCGCTGCTCAAGGCCATGCCCCCCGGATCCCACGGGGTCAACACGCCCGATCGCATGATGGCCTGGCTCGACCAGCACCCCGACGAGTACGTCGTCGTGCTGGGCCCCGACCTCGACCTCGAGGTGGCCCTGGGGATCTGCGACGACCTGCGCACCGCCCGGCCCACCGTGAGCGTGGTGCTCGTCGTCCGGTCCCTCGACACCACCACGCTCACCCGGGCGATGAAGGCCGGGGCCCGCGACGTGGTGCAGAGCGACGACGTGGCCGCGGTCGCGACCGCCATCCGCCACGCCCACCAGCTCCACGAGGCGCTGCGCGGGCCCAGCGGCGCCCTGCAGCTGGGCCGCGTGGTGACCGTGTTCTCGCCCAAGGGCGGTGTCGGCAAGACCACGATGGCGGTCAACCTCGCCCTCGCGCTGACCGCGGGCGGCGCGCGCAAGGTCTGCCTGGTCGACCTCGACCTCGCGTTCGGCGACGTCGCGATCACCATGCAGCTCTTCCCCACCCACTCGATCGAGCAGGCTGTCGGCTCCGAGGACTCCCTCGACCTGACGATGCTCGACGGGCTCCTGACCCGGCACCAGGACTCCCTGATGATCCTCGCCGCGCCGCCCCACCCCGACGTCCGCGAACGGGTCACCCCGGTCCTCGTCTCGCGCATCCTGCGCACCCTCAAGGAGGGCTTCGACTTCGTCGTCGTCGACACCGCGCCGAGCTTCGACGACCAGGTGCTGACCGCGCTCGACGAGACCGACGAGTGCGTCATCGTGGCGACCCTCGACGTCCCCACCCTCAAGAACGTCAAGGTGGCGCTCGAGACCCTCGAGATGCTCGACATCGCCAGCGGCCACCGCCACCTGGTGCTCAACCGGGCCGACGACGCCGTGGGGATCAGCCCCGACAAGGTCGAGGCCATCCTGGGCATGCAGGTCAGCACCCAGATCGCCACGTCGATCGACATCGCCGCGGCCACCAACGCCGGCACCCCGATCGTGGTCAACGACCCCCGCCACGCCGGCAGCGAGGCCATCCGGGCGCTGGCCCGCAGCCTGACCGGCGAGCCGGTCGCGCCTCCGGCGCAGGTCGGCGCCGAGCCACGCCGGGCGGCCGGCAGCGACGACGTCGCCCGCCAGCGCGGACTGTTCCGCCGCAGGAAGGGCTTCGCGACGTGAGCACGCTCTCCGAGCGGCTGGCCGCCGCCCGCCGTGCCGCCGACGCCCAGGCCGCCGAGCAGCAGGAGACTCGCGAGGCCTCGACCTCGGCGCGACCCGACCCCCTGACCGACCGGTTGGCCGACCCGCTGACCGACCGGTTGGCCGACCCGCTGACCGACCCGCTCGACGCCTCGGCGTCCGCGGCCCCGTCCTCCCGCCACGCGGCCCCGGCTCCCCCGTCGCGCCCGCCCGGTCAGGCCACCCGGCCGACGACGAGCCCGACGTCGGCGACCAAGCCGCCGTCGCGGGCCGTGTTCCAGCCCAAGGCCGAGCCCCGCCGTACCCTCGCCTCGGGGCAGGCCGACCGGCTCGAGGAGCTCAAGAGCAGCGTCCACGTCGAGCTGCTCAAGCAGCTCGGCCCCCACCTCTACGACGCCGACATCGACCAGAACGAGCTCGACCAGCGGGTCCGCGCCGTCCTGTCCGACGTGCTCGGCTCCCAGGACCGACCGCTGAGCACCAGCGACCGGGCCCGGGTCACCCAGGAGATCAGCGACGACATCCTCGGCTACGGGCCGATCGAGCCCTACCTGCGCGACCCCGACGTCTCCGAGGTGATGGTCAACAGCCACGCCCAGATCTACCTGGAGAAGCAGGGCCGGCTCGTGGCCGCCGACACCTCGTTCACCGACGAGGCCCACCTGCGTCGCATCATCGACAAGATCGTCTCCCGCATCGGTCGTCGGGTCGACGAGTCCAGCCCCATGGTCGACGCCCGGCTCCCCGACGGCAGCCGGGTCAACGCCGTGATCCCGCCGCTGGCCATCGACGGGTCGTCGCTGACGATCCGCAAGTTCTCCGCCGACCCGTTGACCGTCGACGACCTCATCGCGTTCGGCTCGCTCAACCCGCAGACCGCCGACTTCCTCGAGGCCTGCGTGCGCGGCCGGCTCAACGTGATCGTGTCCGGGGGCACCGGGTCGGGCAAGACCACCACGCTCAACGTGCTGTCGTCGTTCATCCCCGCCGACGAGCGGATCGTGACGATCGAGGACGCCGCCGAGCTGCAGCTCAAGCAGGACCACGTCGTACGCCTGGAGTCGCGGCCCTCCAACATCGAGGGCAAGGGCGCGGTGACCATCCGCGACCTGGTCCGCAACAGCCTGCGGATGCGGCCCGACCGCATCATCGTCGGCGAGGTCCGCGACGCCTCGGCCCTCGACATGCTGCAGGCGATGAACACCGGCCACGACGGCTCGATCTGCACCCTGCACTCCAACAGCCCCCGCGACACCCTGTCGCGCATGGAGACCATGGTGCTGATGGCCGGCATGGAGCTGCCGATCCGCGCGGTGCGCGAGCAGATCGCCTCCGCCGTCGACGTGGTGGTCCACCAGACCCGCTTCAAGGACGGCACCCGTCGCATCACCCACATCACCGAGGTCGAGCGGATGGAGGGCGACGTCATCACCATGCAGGACGTGTTCGTCTTCGACAGCCGGGCCGGCTTCGACGCCGAGGGGCACTCGCTCGGCCGGATGCGCCCGACGGGGCTGCGACCCAAGTTCCTCGAGAAGATGGCCGAGGTCAACGTGCGCGTCGACCCGTTGATCTTCACCGCGGACCGCAGGTGACCCAGGTGGCTGCCCGCACCGCCTGCCGACGCGCCCTCGCCGCGGCGGCCGCGACCGTGCTGACGGCCCTGGTCGTCCTCGGCCCGACCCCGACGGCCAGCGCCGTCGACACCGGCGGTGGGGCCGGCGGTGCCATCGTCAACCTCGAGCGCACCGACCCCGGGCTCGTCGTCTCCGTCGACGTCCCGGCCGACGCCGCCGTCGACCTCGACGCGGTGACGGCGACCGTCGACGGGGTGACCTACGGCGCCACCGCCACCCGGATCGCCGACGGCGAGAGCCGGGTGCAGCGCACCACGGTGCTGGCCATCGACACGAGCAACTCCATGGCCGGACCCCGGTTCGAGGCCGCCAAGCTGGCCGCGACGACGTTCCTCGACAACGTCCCGGCCGACGTCGCGGTCGGCATCGTCACCTTCGACTCCGACGTGCAGACCGAGCTCGACCCGACCACCGACCGCGCGCTGGCCCGCTCGGTCGTCGACGGGCTCGAGCTGAGCCGGCAGACGCT
>CALRVO020000420.1:0-4236 GCA_943371595.1 Sphingomonas paucimobilis | reverse complement strand
GAGGAACACGTCTCCGTGGGCGTCGACGAACCCGACGTCACCGGTCGACCACCACCCGTCGGCGTCGGGCCCGTCGGCCCCGTCGGGCCAGTAGCCGCTGAAGAGGTTGTCACCGCGGACCTGGATCTCGCCGGGGTCGCCGGAGTCGGCGGGCACCACCGCCCCGCTCTCGTCGACCAGCCGCAGCTCGATCCCCTCGAGCGCGGACCCCACGGAGCCGGCCGGGGCCGACGCCGAGCGCAGCGTGCTGGTGACGACCGGGGCGGCCTCGGTCAGTCCGTAGCCCTGGTGGACGGGGATGCCGGTGCGGGCCACGAACTCCTCGACCACCTCGGCCGAGACCGGCGCCGACCCCGAGAGCACCAGTCGGACCGGGCCGAGACGACCGGCCAGGTCGACGTCGCGCCAGTGGGCGAACACCGGCGGCGCCAACGGCAGGACGCTGCAGGCCTCGTCGTCGATGAGGTCGAGGGTGCCCTGCGGGTCGAAGCGGTCGGCCAGCACGAGCTTGGCGCGACTGCGCAGCACGGTGCCGAGCACGGCGTTGAGCCCGTAGACGTGGAAGAGCGGCAGCACCCCGAGGACGACGTCGTCGCCGTGGATCAGCGGCGGGTCGACGGCCGCGACCTGCGCGATGTTGGCCGCCAGGGCGCGGTGGGTGAGCATCGCGGCCCGCGGCAGGCCCGACGTACCGCTGGTGTAGAGCAGCGCGGCGAGCCGCTCGGGGTCGTGGAGCTCGGGTGCGGGTCGCGCGCGGTCGGCGCACAGGTGGTCGTAGGAGCGCTCGCCGGGCAACAGGGTGGAGCCGACGACCACGACCCGGGGCTTGACCAGGCGCGCCAGCACCGCCTCCGGCACGTCCTGGGTCAGGGTCGAGTCGCGGCCGGCGAGCGCGTCGTCGACCAGGGCCGCGGCCGCGCGCACCGTGGTGACGGACTCGCCGTCGGCGACGACCATCCGGGCCCCGCAGTCGGCGACCACCCGGGCCAGCTCACGCGCGCTCGCGCCGGGGTTGAGGGGGACGGCGACCGCCTGAGCCCGCAGCGTCGCGAGGTAGGTCGTGACGAACTCGAGCCGGTTGCCGAGGACCAGGACGATCCGGTAGCCGGCCACGATGCCGGCCGCGGTCAGGCCGGTCGCGACGCGCCCGACCTGGTCGTCGAGCTCGGCCCACGTCAGGCTGCGTCCCCCGGACTCGACGAGCGCCAGCTTGTCGGGGTGCTCGGCGGCCGCCTCGGCCAGCAGGGCCGCCGGACCGGCGACGGGGTCGGCGGTCTGGCTGGCGGGAGGCATGCGGGGCAGTCTAAGCACGACGCGGCGTACGCCGGATGATCCGATCGGGTAGGGCGCCGCGGCGGGCCTGCGCGGGCTGCGTCCGATCATTAGGGTGGGGCGATGGTCCCTCCCGAGAAGCAGCGCAGGCCGCTCAACCTGCGTCAGCGCTCGGCGCTCGCGGGCGAGGCCGCGGCCGCGGCCGCCGAGGTCGAGGTCGCCCTCGACCACCCGGTCGACCCGACGTCGGCGGCGTTCTTCGACGTCGACAACACCGTCATGCAGGGCGCGAGCATCTTCCACCTGGCGCGCGGCCTGCACCGGCGCCACTTCTTCACCACCCGCGACATCCTCGGAGCCGCCTGGAAGCAGGCCTACTTCCGCGTCGTCGGGGTCGAGGACCCCGACCACATCGCCGAGACCCGCAACTCCGCGCTCAGCTTCATCGCCGGCCACACCGTCGAGGAGCTCGAGTCGCTGGGTGAGGAGATCTTCGACGAGGCCATGGCCCACCGCATCTGGCCCGGCACCCGCGCCCTGGCCCAGCTGCACCTCGACCAGGGGCAGCGGGTGTGGCTGGTCACCGCCGCCCCGATCGAGATCGCCCAGATCATCGCCCGCCGGCTCGGCCTGACCGGCGCCATGGGCACCGTCTCCGAGCACGTCGACGGCGTCTACACCGGGCGCCTGGTCGGCGACCTGCTCCACGGTCCGGCCAAGTCGGAGGCCATCAAGGCCCTGGCCGCGCGCGAGGGGCTCGACCTGTCGCGCTGCTCGGCCTACTCCGACTCCGTCAACGACCTCCCGATGCTGAGCCTGGTGGGCGACCCGGTGGCGATCAACCCCGACGCCAAGCTGCGCGCGCACGCCCGCGAGCACGGCTGGCGGGTCCGCGACTACCGCACCGGCCGCAAGGCGGCCCGGGCCGGGCTGCTGGTCGGCGGCGTCGCGGGGGCCGTGACCGGCACCGTGGCCGCCGGGGTGGCCCTGCGTGGTCGGCGACACTGAGCCCGCTCCCCCACCTCCGTCCGGTCCAGACCGGTGCCGGGCTCGCCGCGCTCAGCCCCGGGGCCGATCCGACGATTCCTGTACACCCTGCTAGAACCTGATCTACCCTCACCGAAAGGGCTCTGGGGAGAGCCCGTGTGCGGGAGGGCGCTTTCATGCCTCAGCCGAGGCCGTACGACACGCGCGGGCTCGATGCCCTGCGCGCTGCTGTCGTGCGCCTGCTGGTCGCCCCCTCCCCCGCCCTGGCGGGCGGGTTCCTCGCCACCGAGGCCCTCGACGTCGGCGACTCCCTCGACGGCGCCCTGGGCGGCGGCACCGGCGGCGGGCCGGGCGGTGGGTTCGGCGACGCCGAGCTGGCGACGTCCTCGGAGGACTCCGAGGCCGACCGCACCCGCCTGATCGCCCTCGTCGAGCTGGCGCGGGGCGGCGACGCCGACGCGTTCGGCCTGCTCTACGACCACTACCAGAGCTCGGTCTACCGGTTCCTCTTCTACCGCACCCGCTCGCAGGCCCTGGCCGAGGACCTCACCTCCGAGACCTTCTTCCGCGCCCTGCGCAACATGACCAGCTTCCGCTGGCAGGGCAAGGACTTCGGGGCCTGGCTGATGACCATCGCCCGCAACCTGGCCACCGACCACTTCAAGGCCGGGCGGACCCGCCTCGAGATGACCACCGAGGACATGGGCGCCCACGACGACGCCACCGAGGGCCCCGAGTCCCTGGTCCTGGCCGGGCTGACCAACGAGATGCTGCTCGAGGCGCTGTCGCAGCTGCCCGCCGAGCAGCGCGACTGCCTCGTGATGCGTTTCCTGCAGAGCATGAGCATCGCCGAGACCGCGGCCGTCCTGGGCCGCAGCGACGGGGCGGTCAAGCAGCTGCAGCTGCGCGGTGTCCGCAACCTCGCCAAGCTCATGCCTGAGGGGATCCGGGACTGATGACACACCTCACCACCTCGTGGCACACCCCACCCGTAACCTCCCGCGATCTCCCGTCGTTGAGGTCCTTGACAGGCCGGCACGGCACCCGCGACACCCGTGACCCCGCAGGACGGACCCGATGACACCCGCGTTCCCGGCGCGAAAGCGCGCCGAAGAGTTCAGCTCCCTGGTCGAGGACCCCTCGACCGGCGAGCTGCGCGAGGGCGTCCGCGCCGACCTCCTGCCGCTGGTCGGGGTGGTCGCCACCCTTCGTGCCACACCGCCCCTCGAGGCCCGACCCGAGTTCGTCTCCGACCTGCGCTCGCGGCTGATGCTCGCCGCCGAGACGGCGCTGGCCCCCGACACCGCCCGCCAGGCCGAGCAGCGGCGCCAGCCGGCGCCGCGTCGTACGGCGCGCGAGCGGCGGCTCGCCGTGGCGATCGGCGGTTTCGCGCTGGTCAGCGCCTCGGCGTCGATGTCGGTCGCCGCCCAGACCGCGCTCCCCGGCGACACCCTCTACCCGCTCAAGCGGGGCCTCGAGGACGTCCACGCGAAGGTGCTGCGCGACGCCGACGACAAGGGCAGCACGATGCTCGACAACGCCACCGGGCGTCTCGACGAGGTCGACGAGCTCAGCCGCGCCGGCGGCCCCGACGCCACTGTGATCACCGAGACGCTCGAGGACTTCAGCGACCAGGCCGTCGAGGCCTCCGGGGTGCTGCTGAGCGACTACGAGGACACCGGTCGGCTCTCCTCGCTGGAGGAGGTCCGCTCCTTCACCGCCGCGAGCCTCGAGGCGCTCGATCGCCTGCAGGGCCTGGTCCCGCTGGAGGCTCGCGCCTCGCTGGTCGAGGCCGCCCGGGTCCTTGACGAGATCGACGCCCGCGCCCGGACCGCCTGCCCGACCTGCCTCGACCTGCCCGCGGTCGTCGGCGCGGTCGCGGCGGCCGCCGACGTCGGTCCGCTCTACGAGCAGCTGCTCGACGCGGTTCCCACGGTCCGTCCTCCGGCGCCCCCCGAGCCCAGCGCGCCGGCGACG
>CALRVO020000419.1:0-4241 GCA_943371595.1 Sphingomonas paucimobilis | reverse complement strand
CGCCGCCGGTGAGCTCACGGATCCTCTTGCCCAGGCGCTGCCACTCCTTGGGGTTCTGCTCGGTGCCCTCCTCGTTCCAGAACTGCCACTTCTCCTCGGAGCGGTTGATGATCATCTCCGCGCCCATGGAGCGCACGATGTCGGCCTTCTCCTCGTTGGAGACCACGCAGATCGGGTTGGCACCGCCGTTGAGGGCGTACTGCGTGGCGAAACCGCCCAGGCCGCCGGAGGCGCCCCAGATCAGGACGTTGTCGCCCTGCTTCATCTGACCGGCGTTCTTGGAGACGAGCTGGCGGTAGGCGGTGGCGTTGACCAGGCCGGGGGAGGCGGCCTCCTCCCAGGTGAGGTGGGCCGGCTTGTCGAGCAGCTGGTTGGACTTGACCAGGGCGATGTGGGCCAGGCCGCCGAAGTTGGTCTCGAAGCCCCAGATGCGCTGCTGGGGGTCCATCATCGTGTCGTCGTGGCCGGCGGGGTCCTCGAGCTCGACCGACAGGCAGTGGGCCACGACCTCGGCGCCGGGCTTCCACCGGGTGACGCCGGGACCGGTCTTGAGCACGACGCCGGCCAGGTCGGAGCCGACCACGTGGTAGGGCAGGTCGTGGCGCTTGGTGAGCTCGGACAGCCGGCCGTAGCGCTCGAGGAAGCCGAAGGTGGAGACGGGCTCGAAGATCGAGGTCCACACGGTGTTGTAGTTGATGGCCGAGGCCATCACGGCCACGAAGGCCTCACCGGGGCCGAGCTCGGGCAGGGCGACGTCCTCGACGTGCAGGGACTTGCGCGGGTCCTTGTCGCGGGTGGCGATCCCCTCGAACATGTCGACCTCGTCCTTGTGGACCGTCACGGCCCGGTAGGACTCGGGCAGGGCGAGGTTGGCGAAGTCCTCGCTGGAGGTGTCACCAGCCTGGATGGCGTCAAGAATGTTCTGCACGGTCCTGAGTCTCCTGTACGTGTCGACGAGGTGGTCGGGGCGCGACCAGCCCGCAAGATACCGGTGGGTAACCAGCGGGGGCCGCGACTGTGCTCGACGTCACCCCGCCACGTCCGACGGTCCCACGGGCGGGACGCGCCCCGGCGGCCTCAGTGGGCGGGCGAGGACGCGGGCTCGACGAGCTCGACGAGGATGCCGCCGGCGTCCTTGGGGTGGACGAAGTTGATCCGCGAGTCGGACGTGCCGCGCTTGGGCGCGTCGTAGAGCAGGCGCAGGCCCCGCTCGCGCAGGATGGCGCTGACCTGCTCGACGTCGGTCACGCGGTAGGCCACCTGCTGACAGCCGGGGCCGCTGCGGCCGATGAACTTGGCGATCGTCGACTCCTCGCTCAGCGGCGCGAGCAGCTGCACGTGGGACCCGGACTCGCCGACGGCCATCATGGCCTCGCGCACGCCTTGCTCCTCGTTGGTCTCCTGGTGGGCCAGCCGCATCCCGAAGGTGTCGCGGTAGAAGGCGATGGCCTCGTCGAGGTCGGGCACGGCCATGCCGACGTGGTCGATCGCGGTGAAGAGGTGGTCGGGGATCTCGAGCGTCATGACCCCATTCTCGCCGTACGACGGTGTGACGTGCGCCTCGTCCGCGGGGGACGGACAGCCCTGTCCCCGGCAGGTGAATGATCGGTAACCTCACGCCTGGATCACCCGGTCCACCCGATCCCACGATCCCAGTCCCGCGGAGGCACTCATGTCCGGATCCGTCATCGTCGCCGGAGCGCGCACCCCGATCGGCCGCCTCCTCGGCGGCCTGAAGTCGCTCAAGGCGACCGACCTCGGTGGCGTCGCCATCAAGGGCGCCCTGGAGAAGGCCGGTGTGACCGGCGAGCAGGTCGACTACGTCATCATGGGCCAGGTGATCCTCGCCGGCGCGGGTCAGAACCCCGCCCGCGAGGCTGCGGTCGCCGGCGGCGTCCCGATGGGCGTCCCCTCGATCACCATCAACAAGGTCTGCCTGTCGGGCCTCAACGCGATCGCGATGGCCGACCAGCTGATCCGCGCCGGTGAGTGCGAGATCGTCGTGGCCGGCGGCATGGAGTCGATGACCAACGCCCCGCACCTGCTGATGGGCTCGCGCGAGGGCACCAAGTTCGGCGACACCAAGCTCGTCGACTCGATGGCCTACGACGCGCTCTTCGACCAGGTGACGCAGCAGGCGATGGGCCTGCTCACCGAGGAGGTCAACGCCGCCGGCGCCAACCTGACCCGCGAGGAGCAGGACGAGTTCGCCGCCGCCTCCCACCAGAAGGCCGCCACCGCGTGGAAGAACGGCGTCTTCGACGACGAGGTCGTCCCGGTCTCGATCCCGCAGCGCAAGGGTGACCCGGTCGTCGTCAGCCAGGACGAGGGCGTCCGCGGCGACACCACCGCCGAGTCGCTCGGCAAGCTGCGCCCGGCGTTCTCCAAGACCGGCACGGTCACCGCCGGCTCCTCCTCGCAGATCTCCGACGGCGCCGCCGCCGTCGTGGTGATGAGCAAGGCCAAGGCCGAGGAGCTCGGCCTGACCTGGCTCGCCGAGATCGGTGCTCACGGCATGGTCGCCGGCCCCGACTCCTCGCTGCAGCTGCAGCCCGCCAACGCCACCGCCCTGGCGTGCCGCAAGGAGGGCATCGAGCCCACCGACCTCGACCTCGTCGAGTTCAACGAGGCCTTCGCCGCCGTCGGCATCTCCTCGGCGCGCGAGCTCGGCCTGCCCGACGACAAGGTCAACGTCAACGGCGGCGCCATCGCGCTGGGCCACCCGGTCGGCATGTCCGGTGCCCGCGTCGTGCTCCACCTCGCGCTCGAGCTGCAGCGCCGCGGTGGCGGCGTCGGTGCGGCCGCGCTGTGCGGTGGCGGTGGCCAGGGCGACGCCCTGATCGTGCGTGTCCCGAAGGGCTGAGCCTGTCGGCGACCTCGTCGCGCGGGCCCGGGGCGGTGAGCCCCGGGCCGTCGCGCGGCTGATCTCGCTGGTCGAGGACGAGTCGCCGTCGCTGCGCGAGGCGATGTCGCTGCTGGCTCCCCACACCGGCCGGGCGCAGGTCGTCGGCATCACCGGCGCCCCCGGCGTCGGCAAGTCCACCTCGACCAACGCGATCGTCGCGACGCTGCGCGCCGACGGTCGGCGCGTGGGCGTCCTCGCCGTCGACCCGTCGTCCCCGTTCTCGGGCGGGGCGCTGCTCGGCGACCGGATCCGGATGGGCGACCACGCCTCCGACGAGGGCGTCTTCATCCGGTCGATGGCCGCTCGGGGTCACCTCGGCGGACTCTCGTGGTCGACCCCGCAGGCGGTGCGGGTGCTCGACGCCGCCGGCTTCGACGTCGTGCTCGTCGAGACCGTGGGCGTCGGCCAGAGCGAGGTCGAGGTCGCCGGGCTCGCCGACTCCACGATCGTGCTCCTCGCCCCCGGCATGGGTGACGGGATCCAGGCCGCCAAGGCCGGCATCCTCGAGGTCGGCGACCTGTACGTCGTCAACAAGGCCGACCGTGACGGCGCGGCCCAGGTGGCCCGCGACCTGCGCGGCATGCTCGCACTGGCCGAGCGTCGCCCCGGCGCCTGGAGCCCCCCGATCCTCAAGACCACCGCCGCCTCGGGCGCCGGCGTGGCCGAGGTCGGCGCCGCGCTCGACGTGCACCGCGCGTGGTCGCTCGAGACCGGCGAGCTGCAGCGCCGGCGCGAGCGCCGGGCGCGCGCCGAGGTCGAGGCGATCGCCGTGGCCGCCCTGCGCACCCGCTGGGCGCAGGTCGGCGAGCACAGCGAGCTCGACGCCCTCGCGGCCGCCGTCGCGGCCGGCGAGTCCGACCCCTACACGGCCGCCGACCGGCTGCTCGAGGGCTGACGGCGTCCTCGACCTCACGGTGGTCGAGGTGCGAGCGCAGCGAGCCTCGAGACCACGGGAGGTGCGGGCCGACTCGATCCGTCGTGCCGGAGGTCTCGAGGCTCGTCGCTAGCGCTCCTCGCACCTCGACCACCGTGTGGTGGCGGCGTCCTTGGCCTCACGGTGGTCGAGGAGGTTGCGCTAGCAACCGTCACGAGACCACGTAGCCGCAGGTGCGGACCGAGCTGACCTGTTGCTTGCGGTGGGGTGGTCTCGTGACGGCCGCGGGCGGCCTCCTCGACCACCGTGTGGTGGCGTCGTACGACGGGCGCGGGCGGCCTCCTCTACCACCGTGTGGTGGCGGCGCCTTGGCCTCACGGTGGTCGAGGAGGCCGCGCTAGCAACCGTCGAGACCACGCAGCCGCAGGTGCAGACCGAGCTGACCTGTTGCTTGCGGTCGGG
>CALRVO020000418.1:0-4247 GCA_943371595.1 Sphingomonas paucimobilis | reverse complement strand
AGGTCGTGCTGCTCGCGGTAGAGCCGCATGTTGTCGAGCGCGAGGCCGGCGCGTCCCGCGACCTCCTCGAGGGTCGCGACCTCGGCGGGGGTGAACGTGTCGCGGCCGCGGTCGCGGAAGACGCTGAGCACGCCGACCACACGGCCGTGCCCCGTCAGCGGCACGACCACCGCCGACCCCGGGTCGAGCTGCCCGGCCAGGTCGCGAGCCCGGCCGGGCTCGAGCAGGTCGGCGACGGCCTGGGCCGCGTCGCGGGCCACGACCACGGGTCGCATCTGGCGCAGGGCGCGGGCCACGAACGAGGCGTCGGAGAGTGCCGACAGCCGCAGCGGGGCGTACTCGTCGAGGAGCGGGCGGAGATCGGGGTCGTCGTGCCACCAGCCGGCGTCGTGCAGGCCGTCGCGCCAGTCGCGGGCGGCGGGCCGGTCGTTCTCGGCGAGCGTGACGATGCACCAGTCGCCGAGGCCGGGGGCCATCAGGCGTGCCAGGCGGGACACGGCCTCGCGTGCGTCGAGGGAGTCGGACAGGGTCTGGGTCACCGTGGCGAGCAGGGCGGAGCGGCGCGCCGCCCGGTCCAGCACCGTGCGGGCCTCGTGCTGGGCGTTGACCTCGAGGAAGTAGACCGACAGCCCGTCGGGACCGGGCCAGCCGCGCACCTCGAACCAGCTGTCGAGCGGCGGCGGGTAGTAGGCCTCGAACAGCACCGGTCGCCCGGACTCGACCGCGGCGCGGTAGGCGGTCTCGAACTCGGAGCCCGCGGCGGCCGGGAACAGGTCCCACAGCACGGAGCCGACGACGTCGACCCCGATCCCGCCGAGGAGGCGCTGGGCCTCGGCGTTGGCGTAGGTGAACCGCCACTGGGTGTCGAGGTGGAAGAACCCGGTGGGCATCGACTCCAGGACCCGCGCGACCTTGGCCTCCTGGTCCTGGGTGGCGGTGGTGTCGGACGCGGCGCCCAGCACCTTGACGGCCGTGCCGTCCTCGCCGGCCAGCGCGCGCCCGCGGGCGCCGATCCACCGCACCTGGCCGTCGGGGAGCTCGATGCGGTACTCGACCTCGAAGTCCCCGCACGACGTGATCGCCCGGTCCAGGGCCTGGGCCACGCGGTCGCGGTCGTCGGGGTGGACGAACTCGTTGAAGGCCTCGATCGTGCCCCCGAACGTCTGCCGGTCGAGCCCGAAGAGGGTCAGGAGCCGCTCGTCCCAGCGCAGCTCGCCGGTCAGCAGGTCCCAGTCGAATGCGCCGATGCCGCCGGCGTCGACCGCGAGCTGCCAGACGAGCCGCTCCTCCTCCAGCTCCGTCTCGAGCGCCGCGAGCTCCAGCTCGGCGATCACCGGGGTGGCCAGCGCGGTGACCAGGGCGAGGTCGGCCTCGGTCCAGGTCCGTGGCGTCGGGTCGAACACGCACAGCGCCCCGACGACGCTGCCCCCCGACAGCAGGGGGACGCCCAGGTAGGAGCCCACCACCCCGGCCCGCACCGGGGCGAGGTCGGCGACCCGGTCGTCGAGGACCGCGTCGTCGACCTGCAGGGGGCTCTGCTGCTGCACGGTGACGCTGCACAACGAGTCGGCCGCGGGGCTGTCGACGCCCACGGCGGCCTCGGCGGCACCGGTCCCGCCCACGACGGTCTGCACGTCCGAGATGAGCGAGACCTGCGCCGAGGCGCTGCCGGTGAGCCGGGCGGCCAGGTCGGCGAGCCGGCTGACCGAGGGCAGACCGGGGTGCTGGGCCAGTCGTCGGGCCAGGCCCGCCCGGTCCTCCTCGAGGCGTCCGTCGTCGCTGAACGGACCGGGTCGGGCGCCGTGGCCGGCTGCGGCACCGGGGCTGCCGAGAGTCACCGTGCACCACCTCCTCGACCCGAGCGCCGTGCGCGTCCACCGCCTGCGCGTCCGGCAAGTCTCACACGCGACGTCGGGTCGTGCGGACGAACGTCGTACGGCGGCCGCTCAGGTCCGGCTGTCGGCCAGCACCACGTCGAGCGCCGCCGGCGCGCAGCACCCGCCGCCGTCGTCGACGGGCGCCGCGTCGAACCGGCCCGACCCGCCGCAGACGCCGGACTCGGGCAGCACGAGCTCGACCCGGGCGGCGGCCTCGTGGTCGCCGGCGAGGGCGGCGACGATGCTGCGGGTCTGCTCGAAGCCGGTGAGCGCGAGGAACGACGTCGCGCGGCCGTAGGACTTCATGCCGGCGAGGTAGAGGCCGTGCTCGGGCTGGGCGAGCTCGGCCGCGCCGTGGGGGTAGACGGTGCCGCAGGAGTGCACGTTGGGGTCTATGAGCGGGGCGAGCGCGGAGGGCGCCGACAGCACGGGGTCGAGGTCGAGGCGGACCTCGCGCAGCCAGTCGAGGTCGGGTCGGAACCCGGTGACGACGACGACCTCGTCGACCGCGGTCACGACCGCACCGTCGGTGCTGGTGAGCGTCAGGGCGCCGGGCGTCGCCGGGTCGGCCTCGACACGGAGCGTGCGGAACGACGGCACGACCGTGACGTGGCCGCCCTCGACCACGCGACGGGCGCGGGTGCCGAGCGCGCCGCGGGCCTCGAGCTGGTCGTCGTCACCACCGCCGAAGGCGTCGCCGGTCGAGGCCCGCCGCACGAGCCACGAGACGTCCGCGGCCAGGGCGTCGAGGCCGACCAGGACGTTGTGGGCCGAGGCGCCGGTGCCGGCCACGGCGACGTGCTTGCCGGCGTAGCGGGCGCGGGTGGCGGGGTGGGTCAGGTCGGGGATGCCGTAGGTGATGCGGTCGGCGTGGGCGCGCTCCCCGATCGCCGGCAGCCCGTCGCCGCCCAGCGGGTTGGGGGTGCCCCAGGTGCCGGAGGCGTCGACCACCGCGGAGGCGGTGATCCGCTGGTCGCCGTCGGGGGTCTCGACGTGGACGACGTACGGCGCCGTGTCACGTCCGGAGTCGACGAGCCGGTCGCGGCCCCGGCGCGCGACGCCGACGACCGTGTGGCCGTAGCGCACCTCGACCTCGTCGGTCGCGGCGAGCGCGGCGGCGAGGGGCTCGAGGTAGCGGTCGGCCCACTCCGCGCCGGTGGGGTAGGACGCGGCGTCGGGTCGGGCCCACCCCGTCGGGGCGAGCAGGTCGGCCGCGACCGGGTCGACGAGCTCGCCCCACGCCGAGAACAGTCGCACGTGCCCCCACTCGCGCACCGCGGCGCCCGCGGTGGCGCCCCGCTCGAGGACGACGGTCGCGAGCCCGCGGGCCTGTGCGTGGGCCGCCGCCGCCAGACCGATCGGTCCGGCGCCGACGACGACGACGGGAGGGGTGGGGGTGGTGGGCACGGCGACTCCTCGGTGGAACTGTGTATCGACAGGTGTCGATGTCCGACCACCGTATCGACGCTCGTCGATGAAAGCAACATCGATGGTGGTCGATGTATGGTGGCCGGATGACCGCGCGCGAGGTGGGTGGCGCGCCCGAGCCGGTCGAGGTCGACGTCGTCGTCATCGGCGCGGGCCAGTCCGGTCTCGCGCTCGGCTACCACCTGCGCCGGCTCGCCCTGCGACACGAGCGCGACGGCGCCGTGCCGGTCTCGTTCGTGCTGGTCGACGCCCGCGCGGAGCCGGGCGGGGCGTGGGCCGAGATGTGGGACTCGCTCACGCTGTTCTCGCCGGCGTCCTACAGCTCCCTGGCCGGGTGGCCGATGCCCGCGTGGAACCGGGAGGGCACGCCGTCGGCCGCGCACGTCGCGGCCTACCTGAGGGCCTACGAGGCCCGCTACGACCTGCCCGTACGCCGTCCGCAGCAGGTGGTCGACGTCCGAACGGTGGAGCCCGACCGGCTCGCGGTCACGACGGCCACGCACTCGTGGCGCGCCCGAGCCGTCGTCAACGCGACCGGCAGCTGGAGCCGTCCGTTCTGGCCGGCCGTGACCGGCGCCGACGTGTTCGCCGGCCGCCAGCTGCACGCGGCCGACTACCGCAGCGCGGCCGACCTCGCCGGACGACGGGTCCTGGTCGTGGGCGGAGGCAACTCGGGGGCGCAGGTCGCGGCCGACCTGCTGCTGCACGCGGGTGGCGGAAGCACCCAGGTGACCTGGGCGACCCGCGAGCCGCCGCGCTTCCTGCCCGACGACGTCGACGGCAGGGTGCTGTTCGAGGTCGCCACCCAGGCGGTCCGCGACCGGGCCGAGGGGCGCGCCAACGCCGGGGTCGGGGGCCTGGGCGGCATCGTCGCCGTGCCCACGGTGCGCGAGGCCCGCGACCACCACGGGCTGCGGGCCGTCGCCATGCCGTGCCGCCTCA
>CALRVO020000417.1:0-4278 GCA_943371595.1 Sphingomonas paucimobilis | reverse complement strand
CGACCGCTGGTCTCCGAGGAGCTCGACCGGGTGGTCCCGGTGATCGAGGCGCTGGCGGGCGACGGCGCGCGGGTCTCGGTCGACACGATGCGGGCCGAGGTCGCCGCTGCGGCGCTGGCGGCCGGCGCGACGATCGTCAACGACGTGTCCGGCGGCCTCGCCGACCCGGCGATGCTCGGGGTGGTGGCGCGCGCGGGGGCGACGTACGTCGCGATGCACTGGCGTGCCCACAGCGACCGGATGGCCGACCTGGCGACCTACGACGAGCCCGGCGGGCCCGACGACGTCGTCCGCTCCGTGTGTCGCGAGCTCGGGGAGAGGGTCGCTGCGATCCGCGCGGCCGGGATCCCCGACGACCGGGTCGTGCTCGACCCGGGCCTGGGCTTCGCCAAGCGCGGCGACCACAACTGGCAGCTCCTCGACGGCCTCGACGAGGTCGCGGGCCTGGGTCTCCCGCTGCTGGTGGGCGCGAGTCGCAAGTCGTTCCTCGGGGCCCTGCTGGCCGACGCCGACGGCACCCCGCGACCGGTGGCCGAGCGGGAGGTGGCCGGGCACGCCCTCACCCTGGTCCTGGCCCAGCGCGGGGTGTGGGGGGTGCGGGTGCACGACGTGAGGGGCACCCGTGATGTGCTGGCCGTGTGGCAAAGGACGCGACAGACGCAACGAACGACCAGGCAGACGAGCAGACGGTGAGCGACCTGTGACCGACGAGCTGGCCGTCCTCGGCATCGAGTGCTGGGGGCACCACGGCGTGTTCGATTTCGAGAAGCGCGAGGGACAGACCTTCGTCATCGACCTCGTGCTCGGCATCGACACCCGCCCGGCGGCGGCGTCGGACGACTTGCACGACACCGTCGACTACGGGAGTCTCGTGGCCTCGGTGAAGACCGCCGTGGAGAACGACCCGGTCGACCTGATCGAGTCCCTCGTCCAGCGGGTCGCGGACGTCTGCCTCTTGGACGAACGTGTTGAATGGGCGAAGGTCACCGTTCACAAGCCCGATGCCCCCATCGACGCGACGTTCAACGACGTCGCGCTGACGATCAGCAGGAAGCGCGAGGTCCCCCGTGACTGAGACCCCCAACCCCAACATCGTCGACGCCGACACGCTCACCGGTGAGATGCGTCCGATCCGGCGGGTCGTGCTCTCCATCGGGTCCAACCTGGGCGACTCGCTGTCGACCCTGCAAGGTGCGGTCGACGCCATCGCCGACACCCCCGACGTGTGGGTGACCAGCGTGTCGCCGGTCTACGAGACCCAGCCCGTCGACTGCCCGCCCGGCTCGCAGAACTTCCTCAACGCCGTGCTGCTCCTCGACACCACGCTGGCCGCCAACCGGCTGCTCGAGCGCGCCCTGGCCGTCGAGGACGCCTACGACCGCGAGCGCGGTGAGGTGCCCAACTCCCCGCGCACCCTCGACGTCGACCTGATCGTCGTCGGCGACCGTCGCAGCGACACCGAGACCCTCCAGCTGCCCCACCCCCGGGCCGCCGAGCGCGCCTTCGTGCTCAAGCCGTGGTTCGACCTCGAGCCCGACGCCGAGCTGCCGGGCTACGGCCCGATCAGCGAGCTGCTGGCCAAGACCGGCACCGACGGCCTGATCCTGCGCGAGGACCTCGCCCTCGACGTCGAGTGACCCGACGAGCGACAGCCAGGTGAGCGCGGGCCCCGACCGCCCCGGCGACGGGCGGCTCCAGCCGACCCGGCCCGCCGTCGTCGCCGGGTGGGCCGTCGCGGGGCTCGTGGCCGGGCTGCTGGTCCGTCCGGTCTGGGAGCGCCTCGACACCACCGCGCCGGTCGTGACCTGGGCACAGCCGCTGGGGCTGCTGCTCGTGGCGGCCGTCGTGGGCGGCACCGCGTGGTCGACCTGGCGCACGCTCCACGTCCACCACGAGCGCCTCGAGCCGCACCGGGCGGTCAACCGCCTCGTGCTCGCCCGGGCCTGCGTGCTGGCCGGGGCGCTGGTCGGCGGCGGCTACCTCGGGTACGCCGTCAGCTGGGTCGGTGACCCGTCGCCGCTGGCCGACGACCGGATCGCCCGCGCCGGGCTCGCCGCGTTCGGCGGTCTGCTCACCGTCGTGGCATCGCTGCTCCTCGAGCGTGCGTGTCGCGTCCGCTCCGACGACCGCGAGCCGTAGTTTTGCCCGCATGACTTCCCCGTCTGGCTCGACCCGGCCCGCCACCGCTGCCCCCGCCGCGCGTCGCCGGCAGCGCTCCACCCGTCTCGTCGTCTCCGGGGTGCTCCTCGGGCTGGCCGTCGTGGCCGCGGTCGGCGCCGCCGTCAGCGGGTCCTGGCTGGTCGCGACCCTGGCGGCCGTGGCCGCCGCCGTGCTCGGGGTCGCCGCGACCCGCATCACCTACACCGAGGTCGCCGACACCCGTCGCTCGTGGGCCCGTGACCGCGCCGAGCAGGCCCAGGCCTACGCCGCGCTGACCGAGACCCGCACCAGCGAGCAGGCCCTCTACGTCGCCGACACCAGTGGCCGGCTGGCCCGCCACGAGGCCACCATCACCCGGCTCGAGGGCCGTCTGGCCGACGCGGCCGCCGAGGTCGCCGCCACCCGCGAGGAGCTGGCCGCCGAGCAGGCGCGCGTGCTCGCCGTCCAGGAGGCCTCCGCCGAGGAGCTGCGCCGGGTCGCCGCGAGGCTCGAGGACGCCGAGGAGCGCGCCGCCATGGCCGTCGTCCGCGTCGCCGAGCTCGAGCAGGAGCTCGACGTCATGCAGGCCGAGCTGGTCGCCTGGCAGTCCACCGGCGCCGCGCTGCGCCGCAAGCACGCCTGACCGACGCGGCTCCCCGTCACCTCCGGTCGCCTCCTGGTCGCCTCGGAGACACGCCCTCGGGCGACGTGGTGACCCGGTCCGACGGGTGACCGGGCAGAATCGTCTGTCGTGATCCCCGACGAGAACCGTTTCGAGCCCGACCCGGAAGAGATCGTCGGTGAACCCCCCGCCGCCCTGCCTGACGACTGGGCGGTCGGCTCGCCCGATCCCGCGGACCGGTTCGACCTGGCCCGGCTGACCACGCTGCTGCGCGACCACGAGCGCCACGGTCGCGGCTGGGCCGGCGCCGGCGTGGACGACGTGCTCGTCGAGGTGTCAGAGGCCGGCCTGCGCACCCGCGAGAACGTCGTCGTGCGCGACGAGGCCGGCCAGATCCGGGCGTGGGGCAGCGTCCACGACCGCGCCGGCGGGCGGATGCTGTTCGTCCACGTCGTCGAGCGCGACCTGCCCGGGCGGGTCGCCCGCGCCTGCTCCGACCTGCTGGTCGAGTGGGCGGTCGGCCAGGCGGTGGCGGTCGGGTCCGCCCGCGGGCTCGACGTGCAGCAGATCGACACCGGTGCCTTCGCGGGTGACGAGCGGCAGGCCGGCTGGCTGTCGACGTCCGGCTTCGAGCGGGTGCGCACCTGGTGGCAGATGTCGCGCCCGGTCACCGCCGACGAGGCCGACCTGGTGCCGTCGGTCGACGAGTGGTCCGACCGCGGCGTCCGCTTCCGCCAGGTACGCCGGGCCGGTGACGGGCTGCCCGACGAGTCCGACCTGCGCGCCGTCCACGACGTGCTCGAAGAGGCGTTCCTCGACCACTTCAACTCGTGGGAGGAGACCTTCGACGAGTTCTTGTACCGGCTGCGCGAGGACCCCGGCCACCGGTGGGACCACTGGTGGCTGGCCGAGCTCGAGGAGGGCGACGAGCCCGTCGGGGCCCTGGTCGGCACGGTCTCGGAGTCGGCTCCCGGGTCGTCGACGCCCGACGGGTCCTACGTGTCCTACATCGGCGTGCGCGAGGCCGCCCGCGGTCGTGGCGTGGCCAAGGGCCTGCTGCGCACGATCATCGCCGACGCGGCCGGTCGCGGCCGCGACCGCGTGGGCCTCGAGGTCGACGCCGACTCCTCCACCGGCGCCGACGGGCTCTACACGTCGATGGGATGGGCGACCAAGTACGTCACCGAGAGCTGGCACCGCGACGTGCCGGTCGTGGGCGACTAGGGAGACACGCCCGCAACGGCGCTGGCCAGGGTCAGGTGTCCTGCTCGACGAGGCTCGCGCGCAGGGCGCGGTGGACGCCGGCCGGGGTCAGCACGCCGACGAAGCGCGCCCCGTCCTTGACGCCGACCATGGGCTTGTCGTCGCGCATCAGCGCGGCGAGCGCCTCCTCGAGGCTGGAGTCGAGGTCGATCGCGGTGCCGAGCTCGCTGGCGTTGACCCCGTCGATCGGCTCGAGGTGTCGAGGGTCCAGGCGGGTGACGGTGAGCCGGCGCAGGCCGCGGGTGGAGCCCACG
>CALRVO020000416.1:0-4301 GCA_943371595.1 Sphingomonas paucimobilis | reverse complement strand
GACGTCGACACCGCGACGCGGATGCGCGTCGAGGTCGCGGCGGTCGAGGTGCTCACCAACATCGTCGAGCACGCGTTCGCGCTCGACACCGCCGCCCACGTGACGGAGCAGCGTCGGATCACCTCGGCCCTCGTGGTCGCCGACGGCGAGGTGCTGGTCAGCTTCTGCGACAACGGGCTGCCCGCCGAGCTCGACCTGAGCCGCGTGACGATGCCCGACGACGACATGGCCGAGTCGGGTCGCGGGCTCGCGATGGCCCTGGCCTCGGTCGACGAGCTGCGCTACGACCGCGCCGGCGGCCGCAACTTCTGGAGGCTGCGGTGCCACGTCTGACGTCCCCTCGCGCGGGTGCCGTCGGGGCGCTGCTGCTCGGCCTGCTGGCCACGCTCACCACGCTGGGTGCCGGTGCGACCGCCCCGGCCCACGCGGACGGCGTGCCCGAGCCGGAGGCGGGTGCCCCCTGGTTCGGTGCCGAGCTCGACTGGCAGCGCAACGACGCCGCGGGCTACGTCGAGCGCCTCGGGACCTCGGTGTCGTTGCTGTCGCGAGCGGTGTCCTACCCGCTCACGCGCGCGTCGACCGCGGCGCTGGACGACCTGGCCGCGCAGGCCGCCGCCGAGGGAGCCGTGCCCGTGGTGTCCCTGCAGCCCGCGGCGGCGCTCGCCGACCTGGGCCGCCCCGAGGCGGCCGCGCTGGTCGAGGAGCTCAACGCCCTCACCGCGTCGACGGGCCGCTCCTTCCTGCTGCGCTTCGCCCCCGAGATGAACGGCAGCTGGACGGCCTGGGGGCAGCAGCCGGCCGCGTACGTGCGGGCCTTCCGCGCCTTCGCCGACGTCGTGCACGCCGACGCCACCTCGGCGGTCACCGTCTGGGCCCCGGCCTACGGTGCGGGCTACCCGTTCGGTGGCTCGATCGACGAGGTCAGCCGCGGCGTCGTGCCCTCCGCGCAGACCCCCGCCGACCGGGCGGCGCTCGACACCGACGACGACGGCCGGCTCGACCCCGGCGACGACCCCTACGACCCCTACTACCCCGGCGACGAGGCGGTCGACTGGGTCGGGCTGTCGATGCTCCGCTTCGGACGGGCGCAGCGGTTCGGCGACAACGTCACCCCGGGGCTCGACGAGCTCAAGGACCGCCTCGACGACACGTTCGGCTACGCGACGGCCCCGACCGGACCGTCGTTCTACCGGCAGTACGCCGAGGGCCGCGACCAGCCGATGCTGCTGGTCACCGGGGCGCTCTACAACCCCCGCGGCTCCGGCGCGAGCGAGGCGGTGGTCAAGCTGACCTGGCTGCGTCGCCTCGCCAACGCGGTCCGCTTCCGCCCGGCCATCCGTGGCGTCGTCTGGCTCGAGGACGCCCGCTACGAGCCCGAGGTCGGCAACGCCGTGCGCTGGGGGCTGACCGGGGCCGGCCTCGCCGACCGGGCGCGGCGCGAGCTCGTCGCGGGCGGCTTCGACCTGGGTCCCGTCGGGTCCGTGCCCGTGGCTGCGTCCGACGACGCGGCCGGGCCCGAGCCCGCGCCGTCCGACGCCGGCGAGGGAGCGGGCGCCTCGGACGCGCAGGCAGCCGGGAACGACGACCCCGGTGCCCTGACGCCGGGGGCGTGGGCAGCGATCTCGGCCGCGGTGGTGCTGGTCGCGGCCGGGGTGGCGCTGCGCGTGCGCCGCCGGCGGATGCGTCCGCCCTGGCTCTGACGGACGGCGACGCGGGCGGCGGGGGAGGCGGTGCGAGGATGACGGGCATGACCTGGTTCGCCTCTCCCGCCGACGCCTCCGCCCGTCTGCACGACGTCGGCTACCTCGCCGACGCGGCGACCAGCACGACCGCCTACCTCGCCGGGGCCCTCGAGAAGCCGCTGCTCGTCGAGGGCCCGGCCGGGGTAGGCAAGACCGAGCTGGCCAAGGCCGTCTCGCGCGCGATCGGCGCCGAGCTGGTGCGCCTGCAGTGCTACGAGGGCCTCGACGAGGCGCGCGCGCTCTACGAGTGGAACTACAAGAAGCAGCTGCTGCGCATCCAGGCCTCCCAGGGCCACGACGAGGCGTGGGACGAGACCCACGACGACATCTTCACCGAGGAGTTCCTGCTCACCCGCCCGCTGCTGAGCGCGATCCGTCGCGACGAGCCGACGGTGCTGCTCATCGACGAGGTCGACAAGACCGACATCGAGGTCGAGGGCCTGCTCCTCGAGGTGCTGTCCGACTTCCAGGTCACCATCCCCGAGCTCGGCACGATCTCCTCGACGCGGCGCCCGTTCGTCGTGCTCACCAGCAACGCCAGCCGCGAGCTGTCCGAGGCGGTCAAGCGGCGCTGTCTCTACCTCCACCTCGACTACCCCGACGCCGAGCGCGAGCGCGAGATCGTCGCCTCCCAGGTGCCCGACCTCGACGACCGGGTGACCCGTCAGCTCGTCGCGACGATCTCCCGGCTGCGCGAGCTCGAGCTGAAGAAGGCGCCCTCGATCGCCGAGTCCGTCGACTGGGCGCGCACCCTGGTCGCCCTCGAGATCGGCGACCTCGACGACAAGGCGATCGCCGACACCCTCGGCGTGATCCTCAAGCACCGCTCCGACCACGACCGCGCGGTCAAGGAGCTGAAGCTGCGGTGACCAGCGGGTCGCGGTCGGGGCTGGTCGACAGGCACATCGCCTTCCTCGAGGCGCTGCGCGCGGCCGGCCTGCCCGTCTCGCTGGCCGAGGACCTCGACGCCGTCGCCGCGCTCACCGCGCTCGACTGGACCGACCGCACCCAGGTCAAGGAGGGGTACGCCGCCACGCTGGTCAAGCGGCAGGCCCAGCGCCCGACCTTCGAGGCCCTCTTCGACCTCTACTTCCCGCGGCTCGTCGGGGGTGGCCTGGCCGCGCTGGAGCAGGCGGAGGCCGAGGGCGACGCCTCGCCGGTGCGCGACAACGGCGCGGCGCTGGAGGCCTTCCGCGAGGAGCTGGCCGCCGCGCTCGAGGCCGGCGACCAGCAACGCCTGCAGCAGTTGGCCGCCGAGATGGTCGGCCGTTTCGGGGCCATGCCCGGTCGCGGACCCGGGCTGTCGTCGTGGTCGGCGTACACCGCGATGCAGCGGGTCGCGCCCTCCGAGCTGGTCGACCGGATCGTCGCCGCCCTGCTGGGCGAGGGGTTGACCCGGGAGGAGGCCGAGCGCGGTGCCGGTCGCCGGGTGGGGGCCTTCACGCAGCAGGTCGAGGCCGACGCGCGCCGCCGCATCGCCGAGGAGAAGGGCGCCGACCACGTCGCCAACGTCGCGCTGCGCCCCAGCATCGACCGGCTCGACTTCACCTCAGCGCGCCGCGCCGACCTCGAGGAGATGCGTCGTGAGATCTACCCGTTGGCCCGGCGTCTCGCGACCCGGCTGACCAAGGAGCACCACGCCCGTCGCCGCGGGCCGCTCGACTTCCGGCGCACGGTCCGGGCCTCGATGTCGACCGGTGGCGTCCCGATCACGACCTACCACCGACCCAAGCGACCGCACCGCACCGAGCTGGTCGTGCTGTGCGACGTCAGTGGCTCGGTCGCCAACTTCGCCCAGTTCACGCTGCTGCTGGTCTTCGCGCTGCGCGACCAGTTCCAGAAGGTGCGCGCGTTCACCTTCATCGACCACGTCCACGAGGTGACGCACCACTTCACGCCCGGCGCCGACGTCGTCGACGTGATGTCCGACCTCGCTGCGAGCACTGCTCACGCCGCGCTGTGGGGGCGCACCAACTACGGCCGTGCGCTCACCAAGTTCGCCGAGGAGCACGCCGACGCCATCGGGCCCAAGACGTCGCTGCTGATCCTCGGCGACGCGCGCTCCAACTACAGCGACCTGCACGAGGGCGTGCTCCGCGAGCTCGCCGGCACCGCCCGCCACGCGTGGTGGCTCAACCCCGAGCACCGGCGCCACTGGGGCACCGGCGACTCCGCCGCGCCGACCTACGGCGAGATCGTGCCGATGGTCGAGTGCCGCAACCTGACGCAGCTCGCGGAGTTCGTGCACGACCTGGCGCGCTGAGCCCGCCGCAGGGTCAGCCGGCCAGGTAGCCCAGCTCGACCAGCCGTGCGATCTCCTGCACCAGGGCGGGGTGGGTGGCGGCGTCGGCGGCGCGGGCGCCCTCGACGTAGCCGTCGCGGCCGCCGTCGTAGACGACGGTCACCCGGTTGCTGGCGCCGGAGCCGATCAGCGACCCGAGCAGGGCGATCGGGTCGGAGCGGTCCTCCAGCGACAGCACGCGGGTCGGCTCGGGGATCCGCGGCACGTGCGCCGACGGTGCGCCCGCGGTGACGACCTGGTCGACGACGAAGCGGGTC
>CALRVO020000415.1:0-4318 GCA_943371595.1 Sphingomonas paucimobilis | reverse complement strand
GCCGTGCTGGCCAAGGGGCGTGGTCTGCGCCGGCGCCGCCGGGCTGCCTCCGGCGGCGCGGCCCTGCTCGCGCTCGCGCTCGCGACGGTCGGTACGTCGGTCGCGCTGCTGTCGGGTTCCGGCCAGGACGACGCGCGCGGGGTCGACCCGGCAGCACCGCCCTCGACCGCCGTCGCGGACGTCGGAGCCGCCTTCTCCATCGGCAACCGTGTCTACCTCGACGGCGGCAGCCGGTCGGTGACGATCGACGACACCTCGGTGAAGTCGCTCTACTACACCTCGGCCGGGCTGGTCGTGCGCCAGGGCGACAACCCCTACTCCGACGGCGGCGGGTCCCAGCGGTTCTCGCTGGTGACCCCGGAGGGCGAGGTGCGACCGATGGCGCTGGAGACCCAGGAGGTCTACCACGCCGCGGACCCCACGCAGCCCTACCTCGTCTACGCCGACCAGGTCGACGGTGTCGTCACGGCCATCGTGCTCGACGTGCGCACCGACGAGGACGTCCTGGAGGTCCCCCTGCCCGACCACTCGGGCGGCTTCACCCCGGTGTCGCTCTCGGGCGACACCCTCTACGTCGGCGACCCCGAGCGTGAGCGCACCTTCGAGGTCGACGTCCCCACCGCAGACGTCGAGGTCGTCACCGGCGGCGACGCCTACTCCGACGTCGCCGGTGGCCATGCCGTGACGCAGGGTGCCGCCGGACCGACCGTGGTCGACGTCGACACCGGCCAGACGCTGCTCGAGGTCACCGTGCCCGCCGACGCCGACGCGTTCGTCACCCTGTCACCGGACGGCCGCTACGCCGAGCTCGTCCGACAGGACGAGAGGACCTTCGAGACGCTCCCCTCCGTCGTCTACGACGTCGCGACCGGCGCTTCGGTCGACCTGCCCGCCCAGGCCGCCAACGGCGGCCTGCTGGGTCATGGGTGGACGGCCGATGGCACCAGCCTGTTCGACGTCGCCGACACCGGCCAGGTGCGCACCTGCGCCGCCGACACGGGCACCTGCACGACGACCCGGCCGTCGTTGACCGTGCTGCCCGAGCAGTACGCCGCCACCGGCGACGACCTGCGCGACGACCTCAAGGTCGGCGGTCGCGTCTACGAGTCCTGAGGAGGCCGGCCGCGTGCGGGCCGGCTCAGCAGGCGCGGACCTTCGCCAGCGCGATCGTCGGGCCGCCGCCGTACTGCTCGGCGTTGACGCCGAAGTAGACGGTGACCCGGCCACCGGTGGCGAAGGTGATCGAGCGGACCTTCGAGCTGGTGCCGGGCCGCAGGTAGGCGATGTCGAGACGCTTGCCGGTGGGCTCGCCGTCGCGCGAGATCGCGGTGGTGCTGGAGCGGCGCTCGCTGCTGCCGTTGTCGAGGCGCACCGACAGCCGGACCTTGTCACCGCCGTCGACGAGGACCTTGCAGGCGGCGACGGTGGCGCCGTACTTGGTGGCCACCGGCCGCAACCGGGGCCCCGCCGCGTCGGCCGGGACCGTGAGCGCACCGGCGAGGACGGCCGAGGCGACGGAGGTGGCGGAGGTGGCGAGCAGGGTGCGAGCGAGGCGGGAGGTCGTCATGCGGGGAGCCTGTCAGCCCGACCGCGGGTGCGTGGGGTTATCGACCACGCTCACCCCTCGGGGTCGGCTGCGGGCGGACCGTCGGCGAGCAACGCCTTGAACCCGTCCTCGTCGAGCACGGGCACGCCGAGCTGCTCGGCCTTGTCGGCCTTGGTGCCGGCGTTGTCGCCCACGACGACGAAGTCGGTCTTCTTCGACACCGAGCCCGACGCCTTGCCCCCGCGGGCGAGGATCGCCTCCTTGGCCGAGTCGCGGCTGAAGTCGACCAGCGAACCGGTGACCACGACCGTGAGGCCCTCGAGGGTGCGAGGCACGGACTCGTCGCGCTCGTCGGCCATCGAGACCCCCGCGGCCTCCCACGCGTCGACGATCGCGCGGTGCCAGTCGACGTCGAACCAGGCGATCACGGCGGCCGCGATCGTGGGGCCCACGCCCTCGGCGTCGGCGAGCTGCTCCTCGGTGGCCTCGCGGATGGCGGCCATCGAGCCGAACTCGGTGGCCAGGGCCCGCGCGGCGCTCGGTCCGAGGTGGCGCACCGAGAGACCGACCAGCACCCGCCACAGGGGCACGTGCTTGGCCCGGTCGAGGTTGGCCAGCAGCCGCTGGCCGTTGGCCGAGACCACCCGCCCCGCCCCCGGCCCGGCGTCGCCGGTCTCGTCCTTCTTGGCGGCGCGGGTGAACAGGTCGGTACGGAGCAGGTCGGCCTCGGTGAGGCCGAAGACGTCGCCCTCGTTGCGGATCACCCCGGCGTCGAGCAGGGACGCCGCCGCCTCGTAGCCCAGGCCCTCGATGTCGAAGGCCCCGCGCCCGGCGACGTGGAAGACCCGCTCGCGCACCTGGGCGGGGCACCGCTCGTGGTTGGGGCAGCGCAGGTCCTTGTCGCCCTCCTTCTGCTGGGCGAGGGTCGTGCCGCAGGCGGGGCACTCGGTCGGCATCACCCACTCGGCCAGGTCGTCGGGCCGCAGGGCGAGCACCGGGCCGAGGATCTCGGGGATCACGTCGCCGGCCTTGCGCAGGATGACGGTGTCGCCGGGGCGGACGTCCTTGCGCTTGACCTCGTGGGCGTTGTGGAGGGTGGCGTTCTCGACGGTGGAGCCGGCCACGAGGGTCGGCTCCATGACGCCGTACGGCGTGACGCGGCCGGTGCGCCCGACGTTGACCCGGATGTCGAGCAGCTTGGCGTTGACCTCCTCGGGCGGGTACTTGAAGGCGATGGCCCACCGCGGCGCCCGCGACGTCGACCCGAGCCGGCGCTGCAGCGACACGTCGTCGACCTTGACCACCACGCCGTCGATCTCGTAGGGGGCGATCGTGTGGCGGCGCTCGCCGGCGTCCTCGATGAAACCCTGCACGGCCTCGAGGCTCGGCAGCACCCGGACCAGGTCGGAGGTCGGCAGCCCCCACGCCGCGAGCGCGGCGTAGGCGCCGGACTGGGTGGTCGGCTCGAAGCCCTCGCGCGCGCCGATGCCGTGGCAGACCATCCCGAGCGCGCGGGTCGCGGTGACCCGCGGGTCCTTCTGGCGCAGCGAGCCCGCGGCGGCGTTGCGGGGGTTGGCGAACATCGGCTTGCCGGCGTCGACCATCGAGGCGTTGAGCCGCTCGAAGGCCGTGCCGGGCAGGAACACCTCGCCGCGGACCTCGAGCAGGTCGGGCACGGGGTGCACGTCGCTGGCGGCCAACCGGTGCGGGATGGAGTCGATGGTCTTGACGTTGGGCGTGACGTCCTCGCCGGTGCGGCCGTCGCCGCGGGTCAGCGCCCGGACCAGGCGGCCCTTCTCGTAGAGCAGGTTGATGGCGAGCCCGTCGACCTTGAGCTCGCACAGCAGCGCCGGTGCCTCGATGCCGTCGCGGCCCAGGCGCGCGTGCCACGCGGCCAGCTCGTCGTAGGAGAAGGCGTTGTCGAGGCTCTCCATGCGCTGCAGGTGGTCGACCGCGGTGAACTCGGTGGCGACCGCTCCCCCGACGGTCTGCGTCGGCGAGCCGGGGGTGCGGAGCTCGGGGAACTCCTCCTCGAGCTCCTCGAGCCGGCGCAGCCGCACGTCGAAGTCGGCGTCGGACAGCGTCGGGTCGTCGAGCACGTAGTAGCGCCAGCGCGCGTCCTCGACCTGCTCGCTGAGGGTGCGGTGCTCCTCGCGCGCCTCGTCGGTCGCGGGGGTCGGTGTCTGGTCGGGCTCGTCAGGCTGGTCGGGCACGGGGCCATCTTGCCGTCCCCCACCGACAGTCCCGCGACCGTCCGACGGGGTGAGCGGTGTCACCCATCCGGCCCGGCCCGCGCCTCCGAACCCGCGTCGTGCCCGAGACCTCTCCCCACGACGACCTCGACGCCGACGCGTTCACCCGCCTCGACGTGTCGGGCCAGCGGGCCCTGGTGCTCGTGCTCCACGGCGGCAAGCAGGCCAGCCACCAGCCGGTCGACGGACGCAGCGCCTCGTGGAAGCGGATGGCGGCGATGCAGCGCTCGATCACCCCGGACCTGCACGCCCAGGGTGTCGGCACCTGGCTGCTGCGCTACCGCGTGCGCGGCTGGAACGGTGGCGCACCGATCACCGACGCGCGCCGGGCGCTCGACCACGTGCGCCGCGAGCTCGGCGACGTCCCGGTCGTGCTGCTCGGGCACTCCATGGGCGGGCGCACGGCGGCGTACGTCGCGGACGACCCGTCGGTGGTCGGTGTGGTCGCCCTCGCGCCGTGGTGGATGCCCGACGACCCGGTCGACGCGCTGCGCGGCAAGCCCGTGCTCGCCGCGCACGG
>CALRVO020000414.1:0-4321 GCA_943371595.1 Sphingomonas paucimobilis | reverse complement strand
GTCGACGTCCTCGCAGGTCAGCTTGTCCTGCGAGATCTCGCGCAGCGCGATCGACAGGGGCTTCTCCTGCACGTGGGTGTCGACCAGCGGGCCGACGTACTCGAGCAGGCCCTCGCCGAGCTGGGAGTAGTAGGCGTTGATCTGACGGGCACGCTTGGCGCTGTAGAGCACCAGCTTGTACTTGCTGTCGGTCTTGGTCAGCAGGTCGTCGATCGACGGGTTGGTGACGCCGACGGCTTCGATGTTGGGCGCAGACACGCGTGAGCCTCACTCAAGGTGGTGGATGTGCTCGGAACGGCGGGGCGCTGCGGGGGTCGGATCCGGACGGGACCGGGTCAGACGTCGTGGCGCTCGGGACCGAGCATCATCAAGGCTACCAACTCGTCGGCTGCAGCGTGAACTTCGTGGTTGACGATGGTCACGTCGAACTCCGGCTCGGCGGCCAGCTCGTCGCGGGCGGTGGCCAGGCGACGGGCGCGTTCCTCGTCGTCCTCGGTGCCCCGACCGACCAGGCGGCGTACGAGCTCGTCCCACGAGGGCGGCTTGAGGAACACGAACACGGCCTCGGGCATGGTCCGGCGGACCTGGCGCGCGCCCTGCAGGTCGATCTCGAGCATCGAGGGCCGCCCGGCGGCGAGGGACGCGTCGACCGGGCCCCGCGGGGTGCCGTAGCGGGCCCGCTGGTGGACCACGGCCCACTCGAGCAGCGCGTCGTCGGCCACGAGCCGGTCGAACTCGGCGTCGTCGACGAAGTGGTAGTGGACCCCGTCGACCTCGCCGGGGCGCGGCTTGCGGGTGGTCGCCGACACCGAGATCCACACGTCGGGGTGCCGCTCGCGCACGGCGGCCGCGACCGTGCCCTTGCCGACCGCGGTCGGTCCGGCGAGGACGACGAGCCGCGTCGGTGTGGTCGGACTCGCGGTCACAGGTCGTCGGTCACTGGGTGTCGGGCGCGAACTCGCGCTCGAGCGCGGCGATCTGCTTGGTGCCGAGGCCGCGGACCCGGCGGGACTCGGCGATGCCGAGTCGCTCCATCACCTGACGGGCGCGCACCTTGCCCAGGCCGGGCATCGACTGCAGGAGGTCGACCACGCGCATCTTGCCGATCACCTCGTTGTGCTGGCCGTCGTTGACCACGTCGATGATCGAGGCCCCCGAGTTCTTGAGGCGGTTCTTGACCTCTGCCCGCTCGCGTCGCGAGGCGGCGGCCTTGTCGAGCGCGGCCTGGCGCTGTTCGGGGGTCAACGGGGGCAACGCCACGTTCGAAGGTCCTTTGTGGTCCGGTCAGGCGGCGGGAGGAGGCCGCTAGCGGGCCACAGTAGCGAGGTGCCTCGGCGCGCGGCAACGTGGTCACGGTGGCGGGACGGATGAGGTCGGTCACCCTCCCGTCGCACGCCCGACCGGGCGGGTCCCCCGGCCCGGCTCGACGGGGTTCAGCGCTGGACGGCGGAGGCCAGCTCGGTCTTGCACACGTCGCGCGCCTGCTGCTGGACGTTCTCGAGCGCCTCGCGCACGGACTCGGTCGCGACGCTCCCGGCGGCCAGCGCGATCGCGTTCTTCTCGTCCGGCGTGACGCCGTCGGGCGGGTCGACGGGGTCGTAGGTCGCCGGGTCGACCCCGGCGGCCTCGAGCGCGTCGGCGAGGCTGCTGAGCCGCTGCACGAGCACCGACCAGTCGTCGGCGATGTCGTCGGGCGCGGCCCGCTCGAGACGTTCGAAGGCCGGCAGGCCCGGGAGGAGCCCGGAGGACCCGCCGCTCTCGTCGAGCACCTTGCTGAGCCCGGCCTGCTCGTCGCGGACCGTCGCGCAGTAGGACTCGAACCGGTCGGGGTCCTCACCGCACCCCGCCGCGGTCAGCGGCAGCAGCAGGACCACGGCGGCCAGCAGCACGCGGGGCGTCACCGCAGACCGCGCAGCTCGTCGTTGGCCCGGCGTACGGCGTCGCGCATGGGCTCGGGGTCGGGGCCGGCGCGCAGCACCTCGCGCGAGGAGCTGGCCACCACGTGACCCACCGAGGCGCCGAAGATGCGACGCAGGTCGGCGACGGTGCCGCCCTGGGCGCCGAAGCCGGGCGCGAGGATCGGCCCGTTGAAGGCGAGGTCGGCCCCCGTCTCGCCGATCGTGGCGCCGACGACGGCGCCGAAGGAGCCGAGCGGCTCGGCCCCGGCGTTGAGGGCGCGCAGGTGGTCGAGCACCCGCTGCGCGACGGTCTCGCCGGTGTCGGTGCGGGCGTGCTGGACCTCGGGCCCCTCCTTGTTGGAGGTCAGGGCCAGCACGAACAGGCCCGCGTCGTGGCGCCGGGCGGTCTCGACGAACGGGTCGAGCGACCCGAACCCGAGGAACGGGCTGACCGTGACCGCGTCGGAGGCCAGCGGGCTCGACGGGTCGAGGTAGGCGTCGGCGTAGGCCTGGGAGGTCGAGCCGATGTCGCCGCGCTTGACGTCCATCAGCACCAGGGCCCCGGCGGCCCGCGACTCGGCGACGACGCGCTCGAGGACCGCGACCCCGCGCGAGCCGAAGCGCTCGTAGAACGCCGACTGCGGCTTGACGACCGAGCAGAGCGGGGCGACCGCCTCGACCACCGTGAGCGCGAAGGTCTCGAGCCCGGCGACGTCGTCGTCGAGGCCCCAGTCGTGCAGCAGCGCGGCGTGGGGGTCGATGCCGACGCAGAAGGGTCCGCGCCCGGCGAGCGCGGCGTGGAGACGGGCGCCGAACGTCACGAGAGGCTCCTGCGCACGTCGACGAGCGCCTCACGGGTCAGGTCGGCCCGGGTCGGGTAGCCGTCGACACCCATGATCAGGTCGGCCTCGGCCAGCAGCGAGCGGACCACGTGGACGCCGCCCGGCACGCCACCGAGGGCCAGGCCGTAGACGTAGGGGCGCCCGACGGCCACCGCGGTGGCGCCCAGTGCCAGCGCCTTGACGACGTCGGCGCCGGTGCGCACGCCGGAGTCGAAGACGACCGGGGCACGGCCGTCGACGGCGTCGACGACCCCCGGCAGCCAGTCGAGCGCCGCTCCCCCGCCGTTGGCCTGACGGCCGCCGTGGTTGGAGCAGTAGATGCCGTCGACGCCCTCGTCGAGGGCACGGCGCGCGTCGTCGGGGTGGCAGATGCCCTTGAGCACGATCGGGAGCGTGGTGAGCGAGCGCAGCCAGGGCAGGTCGTCCCAGGTGAGCGGGTTGCCGAAGGTGCCGACCCAGGTGAAGACGGTGGTGCCGACGTCGGGGTCGGGCCCGGTCATCTCGGCGAAGACCGGGTCGGAGGTGTAGTTGGCCAGCGCCTTGCCGCGCAGCTGCGGGAAGTTGCCGCTGGCCAGGTCGCGCGGACGCCAGCCGGGCACCCAGGTGTCGAGGGTGATCACGATGGCGTCGTAGCCGGCGGCCTCGGCACGGGAGACCAGGCTGGCGGCGAGCTCGCGGTTCTTGGGCGTGTAGAGCTGGAACCACTTGGGGGTGTCGCCGCAGGCCGCGGCGACGTCCTCGAGCGGGTCGCTCATCAGCGTCGACCCGATCAGGGGTACGCCGGTCGCTGCGGACACCTCGGCGGCGTGCACGTCGCCGTGCTGGTCGGGCGTGCACAGCCCGACGACGCCGACCGGCGCGAGCATCAGCGGGCTGGTGAGCCGGGCGCCGAAGAGCTCGACCGACAGGTCGCGCTCGGCGTGGGCGTTGAGCATGCGCGGGACCAGCGCCCACCGCTCGAACGCCTCGACGTTGGCGCGCTGGGTGGCCTCGTTGCCGGCTCCGCCGGCGACGTAGGTGCGCAGCTCGGGCGGCAGCGCCGCCAGGGCGTGGGCCTCGAGCTCGTCGTAGGTGAAGGGGTGGGCCGGCAGCGTGCCGCCGAGGGCACCTAGGTAGAGGTCGAGCTGGTAGTCACCGAACGCCATCGGCCAGTCCCTTCACGATCCGCCGGGGCCACAGCGGCCCCTCGTAGATGAACGCCGTGTAGCCCTGGAGCAGGTCGGCGCCCGCGGCCAGCCTCTCCCGCGCGTCGTCGCCCGTCGAGATGCCCCCGACGCCGACGAGGGTCAGGTCGGGCCCGACCCGGGCCCTCAGCAGCCGCAGCACCTCGAGCGAGCGCGCGGCCAGGGGCCGACCCGACAGGCCGCCCGCCCCGACCTCGGCGACCTGCTCCGGGTGGCTGCGCAGGCCCTCGCGGCTGATGGTCGTGTTGGTGGCCACGATGCCGTCGAGGCCGATCGCGACCGCCAGGTCGGCGACCGCGCGGACGTCGTCGTCGGCGAGGTCGGGGGCGATCTTGACCAGCAGCGGCACCCGGGTCGCGCTCACGCCGTCGGCCACCCGGCGTACGTGGCGCAGCAG
>CALRVO020000413.1:0-4334 GCA_943371595.1 Sphingomonas paucimobilis | reverse complement strand
GACCCCGGGTCCCCTCAGCGTCAGCCCCGCCACCCCACGGACCGACGACCCGGTGCCGGTGGCGCTGTCGGCGGTCTCCCACGCCGCCGCGGTCCACGACGCGGCACCGACCGGGACCGGCCTGCCCGACGCGACGGGGGAGTCGCCGGTCGGACGGGAGACTCCGGTCGTCCCCGACGACGAGGCCCCCGCGCGACGCCGGCTGCCGCTGGTCCTGGGCGTGGTGGCCCTGGTCGTCGGGCTCGCGGTCGGCATCCTCGGCGCGGTCCTGCGTAGCGGCGACGACGAGCCGACCCGGGTCGCCGAGACCGTGCCGACGACCGGCCCGGTGGCCGTGCCGCCCACCGACGACGTGCTGACCGGGCGTCCGCGACCCGACCTCGCGGTGGTCCTGCGGTCCTTCGCCTACGACGGCACCACGCTGCGCGCGAGCTGGACCGACCCCTCCGACGGCGAGGGCGAGTTCCGGCTGATCATGGTGACCAACGACGTCGAGGAGGGGCGCGTCATCGTGCGCTACCCGCCGGGCTCCGGCCGCACCGTCGAGTCGGTCGAGATCAACCCCCGCCTGCCCTCGGGGCGCGCCTGCTTCTACCTGCTGGTCAAGCTGCCCACGGGCCAGTACGGCATCAGCGACCGGTCGGGACGGTGCGGCAAGGTCACCCCCTTCGGCTTCACCCGCTGACGGCCACTAGGAGCGACCGCGGCGCAGCACCCGCGGGTCGAGCCACCACCACCAGCGACGCCACAGCGGCGTCTGCCGCCGCACCGACCGCCGTACGTCGCGCACCTGCGTGCGCAGGTCGCTGCCGGCCGACGCCTCGGTCGACCCGGCCGGCGGGCCGAACGCCGCCTGCTCGGCCCGCGCCGCGATGGCGGCGGAGCGGGTGCCGAGCCGGGCGTCGAGGTCGGCTGCGACCACGTCGGCGGGCTGGTGGGCAGCCGGGCGCAACCCCGAGAGGCGCATGGCGTCGACGACCTCGGCCCAGGCCCCGGTGGGCCCGAGACGCGCGTGGCGCAGCCGGCGTCCGGTGCGCAGCACCACGAGCGCGACCAGCGCCAGCCCGAGCGCGGAGCCGACCAGCACCGACACCGACGGCCCGCCGAGGCGCTCGCCCGCGACCGGGGCGGACGCGGCGTCCTCGGGTGTCGCGGGGTCGGACGGGGTGGGGGAGGTCGGCACGACCGGGGCCGGGGACCCGGTCTCGGCCTCCTCGGGCAGACGCGGCCGGGTCGCCTCGACCGGCCGCGGTCGCGTGAAGGTGTCGTCGTCGGGCGTCGGCGAGAACGGCACCCAGCCCAGGTCGCGGAAGTAGACCTCGGCCCACGCGAAGGCGTCACGACCGCGGACGACCCGGGTGCCGTCGTCCTGCTCCTCGCCGGGACGGAAGCCGACCACGACGCGGGTCGGCAGCCCGTTGTAGCGCGCCAGCAGCGCGAAGGCGCTCGCGAACTGCTCGGAGGTGCCCACCCCGCCGCCGGTCGCGCCGGGCCCGCCGAGCAGGAACTGGTCGAGGCGCCACAGCGCCGAGCCCGAGATGGCCGACGGCGACAGCTCGTACTCGTCGCGCACCAGGGCCTCGATCGCCGAGGCCCGCTGGTAGGGGGTGACGGCGTTGGCGCCGACGAGGCCGGCGAAGTCGGCGAGCGGCTGGGGCAGCTCGGGCAGGGCGGTCAGGTCGGCGAGGTCGTCGAGGTCGTCGGGCACCTGGGCGGCGTCGAGCGAGGCGGTGGGCGGGTCGTCGAAGGAGCCGGAGACCTCGTAGACCACACCGTCGGTGTCGTCCTCGGAGAACAGGGTCCCGGTCTCGGGGTCGACCAGCGCGTCGTCGGCACCGACCGTCAGCGGCAGGCCCGGGGCGGGCAGCCAGCTGCCGCCGAGGCCGACGAACTCGACCTGCAGGGTGGCCTGGGAGGGATAGGGGCCGGGGCGCAGGCCGGTGGTGCCGTCGCTGCGCACGCGCTCGAACCTGGTCGCCGTGGTCCACTGGGTGCCGTCGTACTCGTCGAGGACGACCAGGCGGAGCGGCACCTCGGGCCCGCGCACGCGCAGCAGCTCGTCGTCGGGGTTGTTGGCCCACGCCCCCAGCTGGGTCAGCGGGTTGCTGGCGACGACGTCGACCGTGGGCGGGTCGACCAGCGTCCGCGGCTCGAACGCCGCACCCACGGGCAGGGTCGCGATCGCGGCCAGCGCGGCGACCCCGACGACCGACACCGGACCGGCCAGCGACAGGCGCACGCGCACCGGCTCGCCGTGCTCGTCGAGGAGCACCCAGCCCAGCAGCGCCACCACCAGCATCAGCACCGCGACCAGGCCCACCGGGTCGGCGGCCCCCGCGGTCAGCAGCGCCCCGCCCACGTAGAGGACGGCCCCGCCGGCCACCGGCTCGACCTTGAGACGGCTGTCGACACGCAACCCCACGAGGACCGAGACGCAGGCGGTCAGCAGCAGCGGCCCCACGAGCAGGTCGGCGCGTGCGGGGTAGGGCTGCGGTGCGGTGAGCAGCCGGGGGATGACGTCCTGGACGGTCTGCTCGAGCGACAGCCCGGCCCCCGCGGTGGCCAAGTAGGCCGACATCACCGACAGCAGCACGATCATCGACGTCGCGAACCAGCGCGACATCCCGACGCGCAGCGCCGCGCGGAGCAGCAGCAGCGGCACGGCGGCCACGGCCACGAAGAGCAGCGAGACCGTCCAGCGGTGCCACGCCGTCGCCAGCACGAGCGCGCCGAGCACGACCAGCGCCACCGGCCAGGCGAGCCGCAGGGCGCGGCCGGCCAGGCCCGGGGACGTGCCCGAGGTGGCGGGGGGAGCGCCGGTCATGCGTGCACCGCCGCGTCCCAGCTCGCGGCCAGCGACACCGAGGTCGCGCCGCGCAGCACCAGCAGGCCGGACTCCTGGTGCGCGCCGACCAGGGGGGCGGGGTCGACGACGGCCAGGACCCGGGTCGGGGCCTCGCCCATCGTCAGGCCCAGCTCGCGCAGGTCGGCCCCCGGGCCGGTGACGGCGACGACGACGTCGAGGTCGCGGCTGTGCAGCTCGATGCGGGACAGCGAGCCGGTCAGGTCGATCTCGGCGAGCAGCCAGTCGAGGTCCCGGTGCTCGTGCAGCGCGCGGCGGCTCACCGACCCGGGCACCCGCACCTCGCGGCGGTCACTCACGGTGTGCAGGCGCACCGGCAGGCCGATCTCGACACCGGCACGGCACAGCGCGGCGGCCACCTCGACGGCCTCCTCGAACAGCGCGTCGTCACCGAGGTAGGCCGAGGCGCGATCGTCGAGCAGCACGCAGAGGTGGGCCTGGGAGGGCTCGGCGTCCTCGCGGACCATGAGGGTGCCGGTGCGCGCGCTCGTGGCCCAGTGCAGGCGCCGCAGGTCGTCACCCATGGCGTACTCGTGCAGCCCGACGAGGTCGGTGCCGCCCAGCTCGTGGGCCTCGTCGGCGCCGGTGGGAGCCCGGCGGTGCCCCGGCATCATCCCGGCCACCGGCACCCGGCGCGGCAGCACCCGCACCTGGTCGACGCTGCCGGACTGGGTCGAGCGGGCGGCCATGCCGGTGAGCCCGGCCAGCCGCACCTGGACGGGGCCGACGTCGAGGAGGCCGCGGCGCGGTGTGGGGATCGGGTAGACCACGCGGGCGGCCGGCTGGTCGGGGTCGTCGCGCTCAGGCAGCGAGACCGGCACGAGCGCGCCGTGCACGCGGTCGGCGACGTCGAGGCGGACCAGGCCGCGGCGGCGCCGGCCCTGCACCAGCAGTCGACCCTCGCAGGGCGACTGGCGGACGACGACCCGCGGCTCGATGGTGCGCTCGAGGGTGACCGGGCGCGCTGCGACGACCGCGACCAGCTCGACGAGGACGAGGGCGACCAGGCACCCGCCCAGGCCGGCCACGAGCAGGTAGTCCCACGCCAGACCGGCCCCGAGCAGCACGACTCCCAGCGCGACCACTGCGCGTCCGCGCCCGGTCGTGCTCGTCCAGAGCAGGCCGCTCACCCCTCGCCCCCGTCGTCCGTCGGCCCGCGGGTCAGCCGGCGTCGGGCTGCGGGGGCTGCACGGTCTCGAGCACCTCGTGGACGACGCCCTCGCTGGTGTGGCCGGCGAGCACCGCGTCCCGGGCCAGGACGGTGCGGTGGGCCAGGACCGGCTCGGCGAGGCGCTGCACGTCGCTGGGGACGACGTAGTGCCGACCCCGCGCGGCGGCGTAGACCTGCAGGCAGCCGACCAGCGCCTTGAGACCGCGGGTGCTGACACCGACCTGCACCCGCGGGTCGCGCCGGATCGTGGCCCCGATGTCGCGGACGTAGCGCAGGATCGGGTCGGCGACGTGCAGCCGC
>CALRVO020000412.1:0-4335 GCA_943371595.1 Sphingomonas paucimobilis | reverse complement strand
GCGGGCGCTGGGCGCTGCGCTTGTCGGCGCGCTGCTGGCTGGCGGCGAACGCCGCCAGGCCGAGCTCGCCGACCTTGCCGCCGGGCTCGCCGGCGCGCGAGGTGGCCTCCCAGATCCAGCGGGCGGGGGTGTGGACGTAGCTGACCATGGGCACGCCGTCGGGCGGGCGCACGCGCTGGGCGAAGGCGTGGTGGGAGGTGATCACCAGCTCGGCCTCGGACAGGTCGGCGCGGGCCATCGCGACCGGCAGCAGGGGCAGCAGCTCGGCGTATCGCCCTCCCCCGCGGTAGAGCCGCTGCAGCGGGCTCGGCCGCACGATCGCGGGGTCGACCACCTGCGGGGTGACCGCCTCGTCGCGGACCGGGACGAACACCTCGGCCCCCGGGAAGGCCTGCACGAGCTGCTCGACGACGCGCTCGGACCCCCCGAGCTCGGTGAACCGCTCGTGGACGACGACCGTGCGCATCAGGCGGGTTGCTCCACGGCATCGGGGGCGACGGCACGACCCGCGTCGGACCGTGACGGACGGGGCGTCCAGCCCGGACGACGGTGGACGGCGACCGCGACGACGTCGAGGCCGAGCCCGCGCAGGGCGGTGACGGCCTCGCGCAGCCGGGCCCGGGTCGTGGTGGCGTCGACCGCCAGCAGGGTCGGGCCGCTGAGGGCGGCGGAGACACCGAGCAGGTCGTCGATGCCGGCCACGCTGGCGGCGAGCAGCACCCGCGACTGCGGGGCGACCTCGACGACGCGGGTCACCCGCGCGGAGTGGTCGCCGGGGGTCGGCGCGCCCGCGACGAGCACGCGCACGCCGTCGGGCTGCGGCAGGTCGTCGAGCACGGCCGGGCGCAGGTCGCGCCCGAGCGCGGTCAGCCCGGTGCTGTCGCCCAGGCCGAGCTCGTCGCCGACGGAGGGCCGTTCGGGCACCACGTCGACCAGCAGCACGTCGTCGCCGCGGGCCGCGAGCAGCCGGGCGAGCAGCGTGGCGGCGCGGGCCTGCGGCTCCTCGCCGAGCTGCACGAGGTTGAGCGTCCGGGTGCCCTCGAGGGTGGGCAGCAGCGTGGCCAGTGCGGTCGGGCCGTCGTCGGGGTCGACCACCGCGGCCGGCACCCCGGCGGTGTCGCCGGCGTCGCGACCGGGGTCGCGCGCCGACAGCGACCCGCGCAGCGAGCGGGCGATCACGACGCCCTCGGCCGCCAGGACCAGCGCCACGATCAGGGCGAGCAGGGCGTCGCGCAGGGGCTTGGGCGACTCGGGGCTGTCGGGCACCGTCGCGGGCTCGACGACGGCCAGGCGCCAGGACGGCTTGTCGGCGACCGCGCGCAGCGAGCCCAGCAGCGCCTCGCGCTCGCGCTCGAGCGCGGCGAGGGCGAAGTTGTCGCCGACGGCGACCTCGCGCCGCTCGGCGCCGACCGCGGCGATGGCGTCGGTGATGGCGGCGCGCTGGGTGGTGAGGTCGTCGGCCTGGTCGGCGGCGACCTGGGCGGTGAGCACGGCGGCCACGGCGTCGGCCAGGTCGGCGGCCGCGACCCCGGTCTCGGCCGTGACCGAGATCGTGACGAACCCGGGCTGGGCGCCCGACTCGGCCGACACGTGGTCACCCAGGGCCAGCACGTCGTCGTCGTCGGCGGTGCGGCCCACGGCCTCCAGGGCCTGCTCGAGCACGCCGCGGCTGCCGGCGAGTCCGACGACGTTGTCGGCGTAGTAGGCGCTCTGGGTGGACGGGTCCGAGCCGGCGTCCTCGGGCAGGCGCACCTGCACGGTGGTCTCGGCGACGTACTGGTCGGTGGCGGTCGCGCGCCAGACGAACACGGTCGCGGCGACCGCCACGGCGACGAGGAGGACCACCAGCCGCCGGGCCCAGACGCCGGCCGCGTGCTCGAACAGGTCCATGGTCAGTTCCTTCGCAGCTCGCGCTGGAGCGCGGAGTAGGCAGGCTTGGGGCGACCCTGGTCGTCGATCAGGCCGAAGCCCTCGGCGGGGTCGCGCGAGTCGCTGACAGTGTCGCGCAGCGAGTAGAACCACAACGAGTCGACGTAGGGCAGGTCGCGGGCCCCACGGACGGCGCCCACCATCATCTCGGCCTGGCGGCGCTCGCCCACCGAGCGCGCTGACTCGCCGGTCGAGGCGCCGTACTCGGTGAGCCACACAGGCTTGTCGCCGTCGCCGGCACGCTGCATCACCTGGTGGAGCTCGGGAAGGCGGGCGAAGGTGTTCCACGGCTGCCGGCCGCGCGGCAGTGCGGGATAGGTGTAGGGGTGGATGGAGACCACGTCGAAGAGGCTGCGCTTGATACCCGCGGCGTAGAACCCGCGCAGGAAGGCCTCGGGGCTCGTCTGCCGACCGGCGGCACCGTTCTCCGCCGGCGCCAGCGACCCGACGACCACCGTCGCGCGGGGGTCGTCGGCGCGGACCGCACGGGCGCCTGCGGCGGCCACGCGGGCGTACTCGCGGGGGTCGGGCCGGGCACCCCAGAAGGACTGACGGTTGGGGCCGTTCCACATCTCCCAGGCGTAGACCCGGTCGCCGTAGCGCTCGGCCGCGGCCGAGACGAACTCGCCGAACAGCTCGGGGTCGGGGGAACCGTCGGCCAGCGCGGCCCAGGACGGGGTGTAGCTGACCACCACGAGGACCTTCAGGCCCGCGTCGCGGCTGGCGTCGACGACGCGGTCGGAGTCGGCCCAGTCGAGGACCCCGGGCGTGCGCTCGACGCGGGCCCAGCTGAGGTCGAGACGCACCCGGTCGACGCCGAGGCGTACGGCGGAGGCCAGGTCGGCGCGCATCTCGTCGTCGGGGGCGTCGAGGATGCTGATGCCGGGGCTGATGCCCAGTCGCAGCGGGCGGGTCCGCTCGGGCTCGTCGGGCGTCTCGGGCGTCGACGGCTCGACGGGGCTGGGGGTCGGCAGGGTCAGCGGCGTACGCCGTGCCTCGTCCGGAGCGGTCGCCGGCTCGTCGTCGCCCATCACCGCGAACCCGACGGTGGCGACGACGGCGATGGCCAGGGCCACGGCCAGGACCACCCACGAGGTCGGTCCGAGCTGTCGTAGACGGCTCATCAGTCCCATGCCGGCGCATCCCCATGTCTGGTGCGGTCGGGGCCCCGTCCGCGAGTGGGGTAATTGTGACAGGTGTGAGGCCCGCGCACCCAGCGAAGGCGCGACCCCGGGGCCGACGCGGGTCGCAGCGACGTCATCGCCGACCCCCCACCCGGTCGAGCTGGTGGTCGGGCCACGACGACGCCGGCCGCCCCAGGTGGTAGGCGAGCCGCGCCCGCCCGTGGTGCGCGCCCATCGTCAGCCGCGGCAGCCGCAGCAGGTCGTCGCCCAGGGTGACCCGGCCGTTGATGAAGGTGTAGGCCGCCGCGAACCCGGCCGACTGCACCGCCTCGCGCACGGCCGGGTCGTGGTGGCCGAAGGGGTAGGCGAACTGGGTGACCGCGCGCCCGGTGAGGTCCTCGAGCTCGGCGCGGCAGCCGCCGACCTCGTCGGTCAGCCGGGGGCCGGCCAGGTCGGTGAGCGAGGGGTGGGTGCGGGTGTGGGCGGCCAGCTCGACGCCGTGGTCGACCGCCTCGACCAGCTCGGCGCGCGACATCACGCGGTTGGCACCGGGCCACCACGACGGGTGCCGACCCCAGCCGCTGCTGGGGGTCATCAGCGTGGCCGGCACGTCGAGGTCGACCAGCACCGGCAGGGCGTGGTGCGCGACCCCGGACAGGGCGTCGTCGAAGGCGACCGCGGCCAGCCCGTCGACGCTCTCACCGCGGGTGACCCGGACGCTGATCTCGCTGAGCCCGACGATCCGGAACCCCAGGCGGCGCACCAGGCGCAGGTGCCGGCGCAGCGCCGAGGCGGTCACGTCGAGACCCGTGGCCGTGCTCCCGGCGGCGACGACGTCGTGGTAGGCCAGGACGACCGCACCCCCGTGCGCCGCGCGGCCGGTGGCCAGGCGGCCGACCGCACCGAGCGGCCCGCGTGCTCGGCGTACGACGCTCACCGCGGTCGCGGCGCCGAGCGGGCCGCGAACAGGTCGCGCGCCTCCCCCAGCGTCTCGACCAGGCGCCGGGTCGAGACCCGGGCGTCGTAGCGGGCCAGGAACCGGGCGCGGGCCGCCGCGCCCTGCCGGGCCCGCAGGGCGGGGTCGCGCACGAGGGTGCGCAGGGCCTCGACCAGCACCAGGTCGTCGGCGTCGGGGTCGACCAGGACGCCGCAGTCGGGCGGCACCGTGTCGGGCATCGCGGCGACGCGCAGCCCCACGACCGGCAGCCCGGCGGCCATGGCCTCGAGCACGGCGTTGGGCGCCTGGTCGATCGGGCTGGGGAAGACGAAGACCGCCGAGGCC